>NZ_JAKSDZ010000001.1:300000-413949 GCF_023509475.1 Aestuariirhabdus haliotis
ATGGAGGTGTTCAGTTCTTCTCTCAGTAGTACGCTGATTTCCGAGGTGCGTGAGGCGGCATCCAATCGACGAAGAAGTTCTACCCTGACCCCTCGAGGGGGATTTAATTTTACCTTCTCTCGGTATTCTGCCAGGCGTTGGCGGCCATCAGCACTGCTGACCTGCTTCTCTTTTTCATTCATCGCCTTGGCCAGAGGCGAATTGAGCGCAGAGTTCATCTGTTGCAGGTAATCGGAGCGGCCACTGGCTAGAAGGTGTTCAACCAGTTGCTTATTCAGGCTTTCGTAATTGATCTGTTGTTTCAGCCGTTCGCTGGCTTTGCCAAGCAGTTCTTGTTCTGCCGTGGTGGTGGCATTTTGTGCACGCAGAAGGTGGTCCATCATGACAGGAACCTGCTTGAGGAACAGTTCCATCCCTGAAAGTTCAAGGCTTCGATTGGCCAAATCCGGGGTGACTGTTTCAGCCCAGCTGCTCAAGGAGAACAGCAAGCAGGCAAGCAAGAGGTAAGTTTTTCTCACGGTGAGCCCTCGTCGTGTTTGCGGCAATGTCTCTATTACTGTAGTCACCGGATCGCTCTTTGAACAAGGAATCGGGCCTGTGGCTGTGAGAAGTGGTGCCGGATGATACCTTCCGGCACCCGGGGCAGGGCAAGAATTCAGGCGTCGTTTACGCTGTCCTTGAGCGCCTTGCCAGGTTTGAAAGCAATGGTGTTGCTGGCTTTAATCTGGATGGCTTCACCGGTTTGCGGGTTTTTACCCATTCGAGCGCCCCGATGCCGTTGATTAAAGGTACCGAAGCCAACCAGGCTGACGCTTTCATTACGGCTGAGCGCGCCGCTAATCTGGTCGAGTATGGCTGCCAGTGCTTCCCCTGCCTGTTCTTTGGTTAAATCTGCTTGTTCGGCAATGGCCGCTGTTAGTTCTGGTTTACGCATGAGTTCCTCAAGAATCCTTTTGTTTATAGGTTATTTTTATAGTTCCGAGAAATATATCTAAGCAGTCAGACTATAAAATGTGAAGCCTTTTCTGGCATCTATCCTCAGAGGCTGGGGAACAGAGCCAGTTGTGATACAATTCTTCGCCGTTCATGGCTGCTATTCGTTGCAGTGATTAACCTGATTGTCATCTCTAATCGGTATTCGTTTGCCTCTCACAACCTTATACGCCAATCAATGGCGTCCCCAAAGTCATATTCTGACATCCGACTTGCCTGAGCCCTGGCGAAGCTGGTTACTGGATCGTGGTTCTCTGACTCAACGCTTGATGCGCCGTTATCCGGGTGGCTTCGAAGTGCAGTTGATTCGCCAGCGCTGGGCACGTCCGACGCCGTCCGAGCGACATTGTCTCGATATTGGTCAGCGTGAGATGGCGAACATTCGGGAAGTATTATTAATGGGGGATGGTGTGCCAAGGGTGTTTGCCCGCAGTGTTTTGCCCCATTCAACCCTGATCGGGGCGAATCGATGTTTATTGCACCTCAAGAACAAACCCTTAGGCGCTTTCCTGTTTGGTAATCCGGCGATGGAACGGGGTGAAATAGAGATCGCTCCGCTGCCAGTGAGCCAGCTCAATGCGCACTTGCCGCATCGTTACGACGAGCAGATTGGTTGGGGGCGGCGGTCCTTGTTTTATCTCGGGCATCGACCTCTATCGGTTTGCGAGGTCTTCCTGCCCTCGTTGTTCGAATAGCTGCGTTGCAATCCCCCGGGTGAGACCCTAGACTGCCTTGGATTGATGACTGGCGCGAGCCTCGCGCCCTATCCCGATTTCCAAGATACCCCGATACCATGCAATGGATTCTTGAGCGCTACCCTCGACTGCCAGATTTTATCGCCCTGACCCGGCTGAATAAGCCGATTGGTATTTATTTGTTGTTATGGCCCACTCTCTGGGCCTTGTGGGCGGCGGCTGAGGGCCTGCCCCGCTTTGATCTGTTGCTGATTTTTATTCTGGGTACGGTGCTAATGCGTAGCGCCGGCTGCGTGATTAACGATTATGCCGACCGTGATTTCGATGGTCTGGTAGAAAGGACTCGAGACCGGCCGCTTGCTCAGGGTCGAATTCAGCCACGCGAAGCGCTGGTGTTGTTTTCAGTCATGGTGGGTCTGGCTTTCGTACTGGTGCTTTTTACCAATCCATTGACCGTCTATTTATCCGTGGGTGGTCTGTTGTTGGCTGCCTGTTACCCTTTTATGAAGCGCTATACCCATTTGCCTCAGGTGGTTTTGGGAGCGGCCTTTGCCTGGTCGATTCCTATGGCATGGGCGGCGCAAAACGGTGAAGTCGCTCCCGTGGCGGGCCTGTTGTATATCGCTACCCTGATGTGGACAGTGGCGTACGATACCCAATACGCCATGGTGGATCGAGAGGATGATCTTAAGGCGGGTATCAAATCGACAGCGATCTTGTTCGGCGAAGCCGATAATACGATGATTGCGATATTGCAGGGATTTACCTTACTGGTATTGCTGATGGTGGCCGATCAACTCGTGCTGGGGCCGGCTTTTTATCTGGGATTGGCAGCGGCTTGCGGGTTATTTGTCTACCAATATCGTTTAACCCGGGGCAGAAAGCGTGAAGAGTGCTTCAAGGCCTTTTTGAATAACCACTGGGTAGGTTTGGTGATTTTCCTGGGATTGTTTGTTGATTACGGCTTGCGAACGCTTTGACATCAAGTTGTAATGTGACTGTAACAATCCCCCGCTGTAATAGTGCCAGGTTGCTCGTTAGGAACAGGTACTGCCGTGACTGCAAAAACCATATTAATAGTTGATGATGAATCGGCGATCCGTGAAATGATAGCGGTCGCGTTGGAAATGGCCGGTTATAGAACGCTGCAGGCCGAAAACGCCCAGCAAGCACAGGCGATGATCGTCGATCACAAACCCGATTTGATGTTGCTCGACTGGATGATGCCGGAAACAACAGGCATTGAACTGGCCCGACGGCTCAAGCGTGATGAGGTGACCGAAGGTTTACCGATCATTATGCTCACCGCAAAGAGTGAAGAGGACAACAAGATTCAGGGTCTTGAAACCGGTGCAGATGATTACATCACCAAACCTTTTTCCCCTCGCGAGCTGGTTGCCCGGCTCAAGGCCGTGCTGCGTCGCAGCCAGATTAATGAGCCTCAGGAACCCATTGTTGTACAGGGTTTGGAGCTCGATCCGGTTAGCCATCGGGTCAGTATCGACGGCCATGCTGCCGAAATGGGACCGACAGAATTTCGCCTGCTACAGTTCTTTATGACTCATCAGGAGCGAGCCTACACGCGAGGTCAGCTGCTGGATCAGGTGTGGGGTGGTAACGTCTATGTAGAAGAGCGCACCGTCGATGTACACATCAGGCGTTTACGTAAAGCCCTGGGTGCGGGTTATGAACTGTTGATTCAAACCGTGCGCGGCACGGGTTATCGATTCTCTACCAGGACTTGAAATGGAGCGTAACTGGCGGCAGCGTCTATTGGGTGATCTGCTCTGGTTATTGGCCGGTGGTTTGCTGCTGGGGATGATGACGGGCAGTTATGGCTGGAGTCTGGTATTGGTCATCGGCGCCTATCTTGGCTGGTGTCTATATAACCTGACACGCTTGCTACGATGGCTGACCGTTAATGCTCAGAGCCAGGAGTCTCCGCCTGAAAGCGTGGGTGTCTGGGGTGACCTGTTCGATAATATATATCGTTTGCAACAGCGTAATCTTGGTGCTCGTGAGCGGTTGCGTTCGGTCATAAAACGGGTGCAGGATTCCACTTCTGCCTTACGCGATGCGGTGGTTATGGTGGACGCCGATAGTGCGTTGGACTGGTGGAATGATGCCGCCGAACGTTTGTTGGGTTTGCGCTCTCCCGGAGACCGTGGCCAGCGTGTGACCAATCTGATCCGGGACCCGCGCTTTGCCCGATACTTCTCTCGAGGTGATTATCGCGAGCCGCTGGAACTGAATTCCCCGGTTGATGATCAACGGCGACTGCAATATTTGATTACCCGATTCGGTAAAGGGGAACGTTTACTGGTGGTTCGTGATGTGACCCGCTTGCATCACCTGGAACAGATGCGCAAGGATCTTGTGGGTAATGTTTCCCACGAACTGCGAACGCCGCTCACGGTCATTCGAGGCTATCTGGAAACCCTGCAGCAGCATTCAGAAGGCATCCCGGATCATTGGTTACGAGCCGTAGGTCAAATGAGTCGACAGACCGAACGTATGGGCAACCTGGTGACCGATCTGTTGCTGTTGTCGCGTCTGGAAAGTGGTGATGAAGGTATCGATCAACGCAAGGTGCCGATGCATCCCCTTCTGCACCGTATCATTGAGGATGCCGCCGAGCTGCTCGATGACCCGGAGCGCATTGAGCTTGAATGCGACGAAGAGGCGGTGCTGCTGGGTCAGGAGCCGGAACTGCACAGTGCCTTTTCAAATCTGGTGTTGAATGCTGTCAAGTACACACCGTCTCCAGGTCAGATCAAAGTGCGCTGGTGGCAGGACAAGAAAGGTGCTCACTTATCGGTTGAGGACAAAGGCATTGGCATTGATCCGATTCATATTCCCCGGTTGACGGAGCGTTTTTATCGTGTGGATTCGAGTCGCTCAATTGAAACCGGCGGTACGGGGCTCGGGCTGGCGATCGTCAAACATGTGCTGCTGCGTCATAGGGGTGTGATGTCTGTGCGTAGCGCGCCAGGCAAAGGCAGTACGTTTAGCTGCCATTTTGATCTGGAAATGTGTGTGCCGATCAGTAAGGCGGTTTAACGCTAAACTGAAATAGGCTCGCCTTTTAGCAAGGCCGATAATTCTTCTGCAGTGACCGGTTTACTAATCAGATATCCTTGAATCTCATCACAGCCGCTGCGACGCAGGAACTCGGCATGCTGTGGATGTTCGACACCCTCGGCAACTACCCTGAGGTCGAGACTCATCGCCATGGCGATGATGGCTCGTGTAATGGTGCAATCATTTTCATTGTCAGGGATGCCACTGATAAAGCTGCGATCAATTTTAAGGGCCGTAACAGGAAAGCGCTTCAGATAGCTCAGGGAGGCGTATCCTGTACCAAAGTCATCAATACTGATACTCACGCCCAGTTCGCGAATACGGTGGATGCTGTTGCTGATGCGCGAGTTTTCCTCCAACAGAATACTTTCGGTCAGCTCCAGTTCGAGTAACTGAGGGTCCAATCCGGTTTTTTTCAGGGTGCGCTCCACGACCGAGAAACCATCGCCTTGTCGCAGTTGTTGCGCCGACAGGTTAACCGATACGCGTATCTCACCGCTGCCCTCATCCAGCCATGTTTTGGCTTGGCGGCATGCCTGCTCCAGTACCTGTTCACCGATGGCGTTGATCAGGCCATTCTCTTCGGCGAGATAGATAAAACGCTCGGGTTCGATGAGCCCCAGTTGCGGGTGCTGCCAGCGAACCAGGGCCTCTACCCCTTGAATGGTGCCCGTTGCCAGATGCAGCTTGGGCTGGTAATAAACTTCAAACTCCTTATTCTCCACCGCCTTGCGCAAGGCGCTTTCCAGCAGAGGCAGCTGCTGGTCTTTATCAGCCAGTTCATCGGTATAAAAATGGAAATGATTGCCGGCGAAATTCTTGGCTTCGATCAGGGCTCGGGAGGCGCCCTGGAGTAACGTGGGAGCATCGCGGGACTGCTGCGGAAAGCGACTGATGCCGGCGCTTACGGAAACCGACAGGTCGTGGTTGCCGACCCGGTATTCACGCCCTGCTTTGTGCAGCAGTTGCTCGGTGAAGTGCATTAAGCTGCCCAATCCCGGGTCGCCGGGTAACAGAAGTGCGAATTCATCGCTACCTGTCCGTGCTACCAGCTCGGCTTCTTGCGCGAAGGTTCGTAAGCGTTTAGAGAACTGCACCAGCAATTGATCGCCCACCTCATGGCCGAGTGATTCATTGATCTGTTTGAAGCGATCAAGGTTGAGCAGGATAAGTGTCAGGGCCTTACCCTGCTGGGTTGCCTTGGTCAGGCGGCGTAAGAACAGATCCCGATTGCCAAGCCCGGTCAGGTTGTCGAAGCTGGCCAGGAAATGCAGTCGGTCTTCGGTTTTTTGCTTGTCGGACAGGTCACTATAAATGCCGAGGCAGTGGTGATTATCGCTCTGGGGATCAGCAACCAGGGTATAACTGGCTGACACCGGATAGGCGCTGCCATCCTTGCGGTATTCTAAAATTTCTCCGCTCCAGAAGCCTTGCTGATGGAGTTTTTCGCCAATTTCCTGATAAAACAGTGGATCGTGATGTCGAGAAATTTCGTTGTATTTGCGCCCAATCAATTCGGCGTTGCGGTAACCGGTCAGTTCACAAAAACTGGGGTTTACTTGCAAGAATCGGTAGCGATTGTCGAGCAAGCATACGGCCTGATTGGTTAGCATGCTGAGCAGACGAAACAGTTCGCTTTCAGCCTGTTGCTGCTTTTCGGTTGTAATATTGCGGCGGGTGCCGGTCATTCGAATGATGCGGCCCTGGGAATCCCAGGCGGTGGCCTGCCCTCGATCTTCCAGCCAGATCCATTGTCCGTTGCTGTGACGAGCCCGGAACTGGACCAGGTATTCCATACTGTCGCCGTTGAGAAAACCTTGCATGGTTTCCTTAAGGCGTAGCAGATTTTGTTCGTTGGTCAGGGGTTTAAGGCTGTCTACAAATCCCTGATGTCCCGTAAGACGATGCCCCAGCATTTCCATGGCCTGGGGTTGAATAAAACGGTCTTGGCTCAGGTTCCATTCCCACAGGCTCAGGTCGGCCGCTTCCAGGGCCAGTGCTAGTCGCTGTTCGGCTAATTGCGCAGTCTGTCGGGCACGGCGTAGTTGCTTGCCAAGACGCACAGCCTGTTGTTTATCGTTATCCTCGGAAACATCCGAGTGAATAGCCGTTTCTCGGTCGCTCAGTTGGCGCTGGCTACGGGTTAGCTCACGTTGGGATTGCTGAAGCCTGAGTTGCAGCTGGTCGTTGCGTTCCAGTAGCTGGTATCGTTTGAGCAGAAAGCGGTTGATCGACAGGTTGGCGTAGCTGATCAGGGCCGTAGCCAGTAATAGTCCCAGAGAGGTCAGTTGCGAGTCCTGGCCACCTTGCCACAGCAGTTCTACGACGAGCGGTAAAATCGCGCTGATGGCAAAACAAAAAAAGGCGGGTGGATACACGGCATAAAACGCCATGGCGGTGAGCATGGCCGCTAGCAAGAGTAGATAGACGACACCGGCGAGGGCAAAGCTCAGATTCGGCATCAGCTGTACCAGGAAAATGGCCACACTGGAGCCGCCGAGCAGGGCAGGAGCACAGGATAAGATCGGCCAATGGCCAATACTGGTTTCCGTACGATAACGGAAGCGCAAAGCCAGATTGTAGCGCATCAGCATCAGCAGGGTTGTCCAGACCCAAATAAGCAAAAAACTGTAGGCGTTGAGGTGTTGCCATAAGAAGGCACTGGCGAGCAGGATGCCACAGATAACCAACCAGGGCAGGTTGCGGTGCAGCTGATGCAGTTGCTGCAGCTTATAGATAGAGAGTTTGGCCGCCCGTTGGCCTTTGCTACTGCTGTCCCGGGATGCGTTGTTGCCAGATTTTGGCAGCAATCGCCGGATCGCGTTGATCATGAAGCGCTCGAGTTGTTGGATTGCTGTGCGCCGTTAAGAGCCTGCGGCACCAGCTTTTGTTATTATAGGGCTCTTAGTCATTCCAATCCCCCATTTAAACCCAAGTAATAGCAGCGCAGCAAGCGGGAACCCCACGGCAGGATATTGATGAACCTAAATCAGCAGGTGGCGTCACTCAATGACGCTCAGCAGCGGGCAGTGACCGCAAACCCCGGTAATTACCTGGTATTGGCCGGCGCGGGTAGCGGAAAGACGCGAGTCCTGGTCAACCGGGTTGCCTGGTTGGTCGGTCAGGGTGAATCCCCATACAGTATTATGGCGGTTACCTTTACCAATAAAGCCGCGGCAGAGATGCGGGCTCGAATCGAAGACATCTGGGGCAGCTCGTTACAGGGGTTGTGGGTGGGGACTTTTCATAGCCTGGCGCACCGATTACTTCGTGCCCATTGGCGCGATGCGGGTTTGCCCGATAACTTTCAGATTCTTGATAGTGACGATCAGCTGCGATTGATAAAGCGTATCTGCAAAGAGCTGGAGTTGGATGATTCGCGCTGGCCCCCTCGCCAGGCCCAGTGGTTTATCAATGGCCAGAAAGATGAAGGCTTGCGGCCCCAGCATATCGAAACCAGCGGAGATCCGTTTGCCCAAACCATGGTGCAGGTGTACGAGCGATATGAACAGGCTTGCCAGCGAGGCGGCATGGTCGACTTTGCCGAATTGCTGTTGCGTGCTCACGAACTGCTTCGGGATCAACCTGCCATACGTGATCATTACCAGCGCCGTTTCTCCCATTTACTGGTGGATGAGTTTCAGGACACCAACGCGATCCAGTACGCCTGGTTGAGATTACTCGCCGGTGAGCATGGCCAGGTGATGGCCGTGGGTGATGACGACCAGTCGATTTACGGTTGGCGAGGTGCTCGTATAGAAAACATTCGCCGCTTCGATGAAGATTTCGCCGGTGTGGAAACCATTCGTCTGGAGCAAAACTATCGCTCGACCTCGACGATTTTGCGGGCGGCCAATGAGCTGATTCGAAATAACTCGGATCGGCTGGGAAAGGAGCTCTGGACCGAGGGAGAAGAGGGCGATCCCATCCAGTTGTACGCCGGCTTCAACGAACAGGATGAGGCGCGCTTTATCGTCGATCGCATTCAGGAGTGGCTGGAGCAGGGACACAGTCGTAGCGAGGTCGCGATACTGTACCGTTCCAACGCCCAGTCCCGGGTCATCGAGGAGGCCCTGATTCGCGCCTCCGTGCCCTATCGCATCTATGGCGGCCAGCGCTTCTTTGACCGCGCCGAAATCAAGAATGCACTGGCCTATTTGCGCTTGCTCAATCATCGCGATGACGACGCTTCGCTGGAACGTGTCATCAATGTCCCGACCCGGGGTATTGGAGAGCGCAGCGTGCAGCAGTTGCGGGACTGTGCTCGCGAGCAAGGTATCTCATTGTGGCAGGCTTGCCAGCGGGTGGTGGAGCAGCGACTACTGCCGCCTCGAGCCTGCGCGGCCATCGGCCAGTTTATGCAGTTGCTGGATGAACTTGAACAACGCTGTGAAAACCTGCTGCTGCACGAGTTGGTAGATCATGTAATCGCCTCCAGCGGTTTGATCGAGCATCACGGTAAGGAAAAAGGCGAACGGGGGCAGGCGCGGGTGGAAAACCTGGAAGAGCTGGTCAGCGCCACCCGCCAGTTCGATCTGGATGATTCGCCGTATCACGATGACGAAGCGGAACAGGATGCATCCCCTTTAACGGTGTTTCTCGATCATGCTGCTCTGGAGGCGGGTGACAACCAGGCCGATCGTTTCGAAGAGAGCGTGCAGTTGATGACTCTGCACTCGGCCAAGGGACTGGAATTCCCGCTGGTGTTTATGAGTGGTGTGGAGGAAGGCCTGTTTCCCCACAAGATGTCGCTGGACTCGGGTAACGGGCTGGAGGAGGAACGCCGGCTCTGCTACGTCGGTATCACTCGAGCCATGCAGCGGCTCTATCTCTGTTATGCGGAATCCCGCCGTTTGCACGGCAGCGAGACCCTCAATGCCCCTTCGCGTTTTATTGGCGAAATTCCTCGCGACCTGATTCAGGAAGTGCGTCTGAACGCCAAGATCTCCCGACCGGTGAGCCAGGGGCTGTTTTCCGCCGCCGCCAGCGAAGTGCCCGAATTTGGCTTTCCGTTGGGACAGCGGGTGTTGCACAAGCTGTTTGGTGAGGGTGTGATACTCAGTTATGAAGGCCAGGGTGCCCAGGCCCGTGTACAGGTTAATTTCGATACGGAGGGCACCAAATGGCTGGTGCTCTCCTACGCTAAATTGCAAGCGATCTAAGGATCGACGTGAGTCAATCAGGAGAAGAAAACGTTGAGTGAAAATGCCGAAGTAGGAATTGAAAAAATCCAGCAGTTGAACCAGTTGCTGGAAGAGACTCTGGAATCACGCAGTAAGGGTCAATTGATCCAGCTGGTGCGATTGCTGGGAAGCTCGCTGGGTGCTATTCGAGTGGGCCAGAGCGATCAGCAAAAACAGGATGAGGCTCGGGATCGGATGGCCTTGACCCAGGCCATCGCTGCCGGAGATCCGGACGCTCTGGAGCAAACCCGGCAAGCGACCATTGCTGCCATCACAGAAATACTGACCGCCCTTAATGCCTTGCAAGAGCCTCAGCCGGATGAAGGTGGTGAGCAAGCGAGTCAGTAATCGGTTGTGCTATCGGCTAACTCGGACCATGCCGACTGGCATATGCGCTACTGGCTAATGGAACGGGTCCGCCCCCGCTCATCGATGGCTACCAAGACCAGCGAGCCATCGGTGACTTTACTCAGTTCCGCCACCGAACTGGCCGGTTTCCAGACTTCAACCTTGATCGTGATGGAGCTGCGGCCACAATCGATCACCTCGGCATAGAAGCTCAGGCAGTCGCCGACATTAACCGGCACCATAAATGCCATGCTTGCCATGGAGACCGTGGCCACCCTGCCCTGGGTTACCTGTCGAGCCAGCATAGCTGCCGCCAGGTCCATCTGTGATACCAGCCAGCCACTGTAGATAGCGCCTTCGGCATTGGTATCTTTGGGCATGGTTTGCAATTGCAGGCAGAGTTGGCCCGAGGGTTGGGGATTGTCTTCAATATCGATCATGAGTGTTTGCGCTCTTGTTATTGCTTTTTAGCGGTGGACTTATAATCCGCTTGTTGCGTCGGCGCGCGGATTATAACCAAAAGTGCCTCTGCGAGTGTTAGCACTAAATCGTGGTTTTTATGTTAAGCCGGGGGATTTGGTGTTCTGTTGGTCATAAAACTGTCATCTGGCGGCAATATAGTTGCAACATAGCGAGCCGATACTCGTTGTCACTCAACACAGAATACCTAATCTTGGAGAGAACCTCAGATGAAAGTGAACAACCTGATTACAGGCCTGACGGCTGCACTGGCTGCAGGTAGCCTGAACGTTGCTATCGCCGCGACTGCGGTTGATGCCAGCATCCCGACTTACAGCAAAACCAGCGGTGTATCCGGCAACCTGTCTAGCGTTGGCTCTGATACTCTGGCCAATCTGATGACCCTGTGGGCCGAAGAGTTCAAGCGCGAATACCCTAACGTCAACATCCAGATTCAGGCCGCAGGCTCTTCTACCGCGCCACCCGCGTTGACTGAAGGCACCTCCAATATGGGGCCCATGAGCCGCAAGATGAAGGACAAGGAGCTGGAAGCCTTTGAAAAGAAATATGGCTACAAGCCAACGGCGGTTCCCGTGGCCATTGATGCCCTTGCCGTATTCGTTAACAAGGACAACCCGATCAAAGGTCTGACCATTCCACAGGTTGATGCGGTCTTTTCCTCTACCCGCAAGTGCGGTTACAGCAAGGATGTGACCAGCTGGGGTGATTTGGGCTTGGATGGTTCCTGGGGCAACCGAGGTTTCCAGTTGTACGGACGTAACTCCGTCTCTGGTACCTACGGTTACTACAAGAAGAAAGCTCTGTGTAAGGGCGATTACAAGAGTAACGTCAACGAGCAGCCAGGTTCCGCTTCGGTGGTTCAGTCCATCAGTGCTTCCATTAATGGTATCGGTTATTCCGGCATCGGTTACAAGACCTCCAGCGTCCGGACTGTCCCACTGGCCAAGAAAGAGGGGCAGCCTTTCGTGGATGCCACCGCTGATAACGCCGTTAAAGGCACCTACCCGCTGTCACGTTTCCTCTACGTCTACGTGAACAAGGCACCTAACAAGCCTTTGGCGCCTATCGAGCGTGAATTCCTCAAGCTGGTATTGTCACAGCAGGGCCAGAACGTGGTTGTGAAGGACGGCTACATCCCTCTGCCATCCAAGGTTGTTGAAAAGCAAATGGCGGCACTCGGCCTGTAATAAGCCGAAACATCCAGCCAAGGCATAGCCTCTGTCGAGCCCTGCACTCCGGTGTGGGGCTCGTTGGTTTTTGGTTCGGGGAAACGGCAAAATGCGTCACAGCCCTTCCTCGATGCGTTGTTACAAATATGTCATATAATTGTCATATTGGCGGAGTAAGGTACGCGCCATGAACGATGTAACTGATCTCTCACCCCCCGTTGTCGATTTCAACTCCGACGAAGCGCGCCGTCACAGACGGCTGCGTGCGGTCAAGGACCGAGTAGCCCGCTGGGCCGTTGGTGTTGGAGGTATCGGCGTAATTATCGCTATCTTGTTGATTTTCCTGTATCTGCTCTATGAGGTAATGCCCTTGTTTAAGGGTGCCGAGATGGAGCCGGTTACCCGTTATGCCGTACCGGTGGCGGAAGCTGGCGCCGATACGCTCTATCTGGCGATGGAAGAACAGTCTGAATTGGCGCTACGTCTGGACAGCTCGGGTAATGTCGTATTCTTCGGTGCCCAGGATGGCGAGGTGCGTAGCCAGCTGCGCCTGCCGATTCCCCAGGGGGCAACCATTACTGCCTTGGCCGAGGCAGATCCCAACACTCAGGAAGTGGCGGCAGGCTTATCCAACGGCCAGGTCATTCTGTTTAAGCACAATTATCGAGTCAGCTACCCTAACGATGTGCGTCTGATCGAACCTCAGATTGAATATCCCTTCGGTGAGGAGCCGATTACGCTGGCCGCCAGCGGCGCGGATATTGAGCAGTTGGCGTTGCGGGATAGCGAAGACTCCATGATTCTGGCCGCCAGCGCAGCCGACGGGGTCCACGTCGCGTTGTACAGCAAAGAGGTCGATTTCCTGTCCGAGGAAGTGACTCTGGAGCGAATGGATCTGGAGTTGCCGCCGTTGCCGGGTGAGGTAAGCCGGGTTCTGATCGATCCTGAGCAGCGTTGGATATTTGCCGCGTTGGGCGATAATCGTATCGCCGTGCTGGATATTCGAAATCGCGACCAACCCCTGATAAACAGCGTACTGCCGGTTACCGAGGCGGATGCCCGTATTAGCGACATCGAGTTTCTGTTGGGTGGCACCTCATTACTGATCGGAGACGACCGCGGCAGCATCGGACAGTGGTTCCTGGTGCGCGATGAAAACAATGAATACAGCCTGCAGAAGGTGCGCAGTTTTGCACTTCATAGCAGCGCTATCAGCTCCATTGCGCCGGAGCATCGTCGTAAAGGGTTTATGGCAGCGGATGAGGAGGGTCAGGTTGGCCTGTATAACTCCACCGCCCATCGTACTTTGTTGACCCAGTCGGTCAGCGATGCCCCCATTCAGCATATGACGATTGCGCCCCGGGCCAATGCCCTGCTGGTGGAGCATGCTAACGGGCAGATGGAATTCCTGAGATTGCACAATGAGCACCCGGAGATATCCTGGTCGGCGCTCTGGGAAGAGGTCTGGTACGAGGGTTACGCCGAGCCCGATTACATTTGGCAATCCTCGGCCTCTACCAATGATTTCGAACCAAAGATGAGCCTGATGCCGCTGGCCTTCGGTACCCTTAAAGCCGCGTTTTACGCCATGTTGATGGCGGCTCCCCTGGCGATTTGTGGAGCGATCTATACGGCGTACTTTATGGCGCCTGCCATGCGTCGCAAGGTGAAGCCGGTGATCGAGCTGATGGAGGCCCTGCCTACGGTTATTCTCGGTTTCCTGGCGGGTTTGTGGTTGGCGCCTTTTGTCGAAGAGTCTCTGAGTGGCATCTTCGCCATGCTGATGCTGGTACCGTTGGCGATTGTTGGTTTTGGCTTCTTCTGGGCACAGTTGCCGGAAAGCATTCGCAGGCTGGTGCCTGAGGGGTGGCAGGTGCTGTTGCTGATCCCCGTGGTGATTATCACCAGCATGCTGGCGCTGGGCTTGAGCGATCACATGGAGCTGTGGTTCTTTAACGGCGATATGCGCGGCTGGATCAGCAGTGAGCTGGGTCTGAACTATGACCAGCGAAATGCGCTGGTGGTCGGCCTGGCGATGGGCTTTGCGGTAATCCCTACCATCTTTTCCATCACCGAAGACGCCATTTTCAGTGTGCCCAAACACCTGACCTATGGCTCTTTGGCGCTGGGGGCGACGCCCTGGCAAACACTGACGCGAGTCGTATTGTTGACGGCGAGCCCCGGTATCTTCTCCGCCGTGATGATCGGTATGGGCCGTGCGGTGGGAGAAACCATGATCGTGCTGATGGCCACCGGTAACACTCCGATTATGGATGCCAATATCTTCGAAGGCATGCGAACCCTGGCGGCTAACATCGCCGTAGAGATGCCGGAATCGGAAGTGGGCAGTTCTCACTATCGAGTTCTTTTCCTGGCGGCGATGGTGCTGTTCCTCTTTACCTTTGTCGTTAACACCTTTGCCGAGATGGTTCGTCACCGTCTACGCAAGAAGTACAGCTCGCTGTAAGGGCTAACAACGGGAATCGTTATGATGCGTGTTTCTTTATCATCCTGGTACAAAAGCGGATCTCCTTTTGTTTGGCTCAATGCCGGCGCCGTGGCGATCAGTCTGGTGATGGTGATTGGCCTGCTGGCCCTCATCGCCGTGCGTGGCCTGGGCCATTTCTGGCCGGGCGCTATTATGGAAAGTGAATACCGTTTGCCGGGTCAGGTCGAGCGGGTCATTGCCGGCGAGATTGTCGAGGTCGAAACGGTACCGACGGTACGTTTGGAGGCTGCCGGTACGCCGGTGATTGATGCAGAATTTATGCAACGGGATCTGATCAAAATCGGCAACCGGGATGTCTCCGGCGGTGATTTTGTCTGGGTGCTTGATGCGTTTTTGCATGATCGCCGTTATCCAGAAGAGCTGATGACCGTTGAGAGACGGGAATGGGGCAACTTCTATGGTCGCCTGAAAGCAGTTAAAGAAGGAGACCGGCAAGTTGCCAGCGGTGATGATGCCTGGGATGTATTGCAGGAACGTATTGAGCGTGCCCTGTCCATCCACGATGAGATTTACGAGATCGAAAAGCATCGCATCGGCAAAATCAATTCGGCGTTGGAGCGTTTGCGCTTGCAGGAGCGTAGGCACCAACTCAAGGGTACCAGCTCGCCAGCTGTAGAGGCCGACATTGCCGGCCAACGAGCCGAGCTAGATGCCGCGTACAAGGTACTGGAAGCCGAGCTGGGTGATCTTTACGTGCGCTTTAACCGTGACAGCATGGTCGGGGTTACTGCCGATGGTACCGAGGTCACAGTATCACTGGGTAATGTCGTGCGTGCCTTCCGTCCCAATGCTATGGGGTTGTTTGAAAAAATCGGTTTTTACGGCGCCAAGATTTGGGAGTTCGTCAGCGAAGATCCTCGTGAGGCCAACACCGAGGGGGGTATTTTCCCGGCGATATTTGGTACCGTCATGATGGTTATCCTGATGTCGATTATCGTCACGCCCTTTGGCGTAATCGCTGCGGTGTATCTGCGTGAGTACGCTACCCAGGGGCCGATAACTCGCGCGATTCGTATTGCGGTGAATAATCTGGCCGGTGTGCCTTCGATCGTATACGGGGTCTTTGGCCTGGGCTTTTTTGTCTACTTCCTGGGTTCCAATATCGACCAGCTATTTTTCCCGGAAGCCTTGCCGGCACCTACCTTTGGTACACCAGGGTTGATGTGGGCGGCGATCACCCTGGCGTTGCTAACCCTGCCCGTGGTCATTGTGGCAACGGAAGAGGGCTTGTCCCGCATCCCCAGCTCGGTACGTGAAGGCAGTTTGGCGCTGGGTGCAACCAAAGCGGAAACCCTGTGGCGAGTGGTGTTGCCCATGGCCAGTCCGGCGATGATGACCGGTTTGATTCTGGCGGTTGCTCGTGCGGCGGGTGAAGTTGCCCCGTTGATGCTGGTGGGTGTCGTCAAACTGGCGCCCTCCCTGCCGCTCGACGGTAACTACCCTTATCTTCATCTGGATCAAAAGTTTATGCACCTGGGTTTCCACATCTATGATGTGGGCTTCCAGAGCCCGAATGTCGAAGCCGCACGGCCGTTGGTGTATGCCACCGCATTGTTGCTGGTGGTGGTTATTGCGGTCCTGAACCTGTCGGCGGTGGCGATTCGTAACCACCTGCGAGAGAAATACAAGGCGTTGGAAGTTTAAGTTTCGACGGCGATTGGAGTCTATTACATGTCACAAGCAAACACGCTAAACGCGACCCCTTCTGTGGATCAAACGACAGAGTCTGCGGGGCGCACCCATGGAATCGATACGACCTCGCTCGGGCGTTCGCGGCAGAACCTGACATTGGATCAGGAAAATATCTGCATGGAGATCAATGATCTTGATCTCTATTACGGCGAGAAAAAAGCCCTAAACAAGATCAACCTGAGTATTCCGAAACAGCGGGTTACGGCTTTTATCGGCCCATCCGGTTGCGGTAAGTCGACTCTGCTGCGGAGCATCAACCGCATGAACGATCTGGTGGATGGCTGTCGCATTGAGGGCAAGATCCTGCTTGATGGTGAGGATATCTATGATCGCAGGACCGAGGTTGCCGAACTGCGCCGCCGGGTCGGTATGGTGTTCCAGAAGCCGAACCCCTTTCCCAAGAGTATTTACGAAAACGTCGCCTATGGCCTGAGAATTCAGGGCATCAATAACAAGCGAGTTTTGGATGAAGTGGTCGAGCGTTCGCTCTCGGGTGCGGCGTTGTGGGATGAAGTTAAGGATCGCCTGCACGAGAGTGCGCTGGGTATGTCCGGTGGTCAGCAGCAGCGTCTGGTCATTGCCCGTACGATCGCCGTTGAGCCCGAGGTGTTGCTGCTGGATGAACCGGCCTCGGCACTGGATCCGATCTCAACCCTGAAGATTGAAGAGCTGATCAACGAGCTTAAGTCCAAGTACACGATTGTTATCGTGACGCACAATATGCAGCAGGCTGCTCGTGTCTCCGACTACACCGCCTTTATGTATATGGGGGACCTGATCGAATTTGGTGATACAGATTCGCTCTTTACCAACCCCTCGAAGAAACAAACCGAAGACTACATTACCGGCCGTTACGGTTAACCCAGGAATCGCGGGACTATTATGGAAATTCAAACCGATGTACACACACAGCATATCTCGCAGCAGTTCAACGCCGAGCTGAACGAGGTCAAAAACCGGCTGTTGGCGATGGGCGGCCTGGTGGAAAAGCAAGTCACTGACGCCATTGAAGCCCTGATCACCGCGGATAGTGATCTGGCCAAGAGCGTGCGTGAGAAAGATGATCTGATCAATGATATGGAACTGGCGATCGATGAAGAGTGCACCCGCATTCTGGCGCGTCGGCAGCCCGCTGCCAGTGATTTGCGTCTGGTGGTAGCCTGCTCGAAAGCCGCCAGTGACCTTGAGCGCGTGGGAGATGAAGCGACCAAGGTGGCACGTCATGCCATCGATTTGTGCGAGCAGGGAGAGTCGCCACGAGGCTATGTGGAAACCCGCCATATTGGCAACATGGTGCGCAGCATGATCAAGGATAGCCTGACGGCGTTCGCGCGCTTTGATACCAGTATGGCGCTCAAAGTGGCCAAGGCCGACAAGTCGGTTGATCTTGAGTACAAAAGCGCCATGCGAGAGCTGGTGACCTTTATGATGGAGGATCCACGCAGTATCTCCCGTGTGCTCAACGTGATCTGGGTGCTGCGTTCGCTGGAGCGAATCGGGGATCTGGCGCGCAATATCGCTGAGCATGTCATCTATTTGGTCAAGGGCACCGATGTCCGTCATCTCAGCTACAAAGAGCTTAAGCGGGAACTGAAAGATTAGCCCCTTTCCCCTGTATGCTTGCGCTATTATTAGGTGCAGTATTAACGATGCGGGATGGCTATGAAGAAGATCAGAGTGCTGGTGGTGGACGATGCTTCCTTTATCAGGGATTTGGTAAAGAAAACCGTTCGTGGCCAGTTTCCCCACTTTGTGGTTGAGGATGCGATCAATGGCCGAAAGGCCCAGGTCATGCTGCAAAAAGATCCCTATGATCTGATTCTCTGCGATTGGGAGATGCCCGAGCTCAGTGGGCTCGAGCTGCTGCAATGGATGCGCAACGAGCAATCACTCGATACCCCCTTTATTATGGTGACCAGCCGAGGCGATCGGGACAACGTGGTAGCGGCGGTGCAATCGGGGGTTTCGGAATATATCGGCAAGCCCTTTTCCAGCGAGGCGTTGCTGAAGAAAATTATCAAGGTGCTGTCTCGCCGCCATTCGGCTGAAGAACTCAGAGGCAGTGGTAAGCCGGACCCAATGCCCACCGGCAGTGCGGGCGCCTTAACTGGGGGAACTCACGCGGGTTCAGTATCGGCGCTGACCCAGTCGGCTGCCCCGCAACCCGCCCCCAGCGCGCCGGCCCAGAATGAATCCGTATCGGCATTGACCGGCGGTGCGTCGGTGCCTCCCCCATCACCCACTCCAGCGTCACAAAAAACGGGTTCAAAAGGCAGCGCTGCTCAGCTCAGATTCCCTGATATGACCGTCGATTGTGTGATTCAGGCGTTGAGCCTGAAAGAGCTTAAAGCGGTGATTAGACGCGGCGATACAATTCCCGAGTTATTATCCCAGGCCGTAGCCGACCTGGAGCAAGCCGATGACCAGGAAGTGGCAAGAATTAACGGTTATGTGAGTAAGCTTGAGGCGGCTGAGCCAAAAATGGATAGCGCCCTTATTACGATCCATATTCGTTTTGTCGACGACGATCCACAAAAGATGGAGTATTTGTCGAAAATGATTGCCGGTGGCACGGGGAAAAAATACTTCTAATAATACCGATCCAAGTGCTCTCGATCTGAACGTTACTAAGCCGCAGTTTAGCCAATTTGTAGTTAGCAAACCTGACTTGTAGTATAACTACAAGTCTCGGCCGCCGGCCGAATTCACGGTGAAAGAAAGCGTTTGCAGTATGGCCACAAAATTGATTACCGACATTGAGTTACGCCTTGGCACGTTACGGAAATCCGAGGTCAAGGTAGCCGAGTATGTGTTGCAGCAGCCTGGAGCGATTATTCACCAGAGTATTGCCGAGCTGGCGGCGGCTTCGACGGTCAGCGAACCTACGGTACTGCGTTTCTGCCGTGCGGTTGGTTGTGATGGATTCCAGGATTTCAAACTTAAGCTGGCGCAAAGTCTGGCGACAAGCAGTGGCTTCGCTCAGGTCGATATCGATGAAGGTGACGATACCTCCGATTACAAGCGTAAAATCTTTGATACTACGATAGCTGCTCTGGCCCAGACTCGAGACCGGTTGGACCCGGTGGCTCTGGAGAATGCCATAGGGCCATTGTCAGAAGCGAAACGAATTGAGTTCTTTGGTTTTGGCGCTTCGGGTGCTGTTGCCTCGGATGCCCAGCATAAGTTTTTCCGTTTGCAGGTCGCCACGGCGGCTTATTCGGACCCTCATATGCAAGCCATGTCGGCAGCGACCATGGCGCCCGGTGATCTTGTCGTGGCGATTTCCCAAACGGGTCGAACCCGGGAGTTAATTCACAGTGTACGTCAGGTGCAGGAGCGTGGTGCCCAGGTGATAGGGATCTGCCCGGCCAATACTCCCCTGGCAGAATTGAGTGATTATCCGATTTTGATCGATGTTCTCGAAGACACCGAAGTCTATACACCCCTGACGTCCCGAATTGTCCATCTGGTGGTGATTGATATTCTGGCCATGGGACTGGCAGTGGCAAGAGGTCCAGAGCTGGAAGAGCAGCTCAAGACAGTAAAGCGCAATTTACGCAGCTTACGTTTGAATCAACGATAATGTAACTTTATGCGCTATTTTGGTGCATTGCCGGTTTTGGCAAATGTGTCGTAAGGAAACAGTTGTTACGATAGTTGTGGTTCAGATCACAGCTTTCTGCACCCTATGGTAGCACTGGACTTATGACCAATATTAATTTCATAAATAGCGAATATTTCCCTTGTGATTACGTCAATTTTTTTTTAGTTTACGTTTGTAGTCTGTACACATAACAACAAAAAAAAGACGTTAGAACAGGGTGTCACTATGCAGAACGGAAACATTAAGAAGAACAGTAAGCGGAACAACACCAGATCCCCAAAAGAGAAGAATGCGGCGCGTTCACTCTTTGTTCGCAGGGCCATTGAAGACCATTTTGAAAACAAACGCCTCGATACTATGATCGGAAACTCCTATTGGGGTGAGATGTAATTATTCGATGTGAGGGTGCCAGATCCTGGGGGTGATGGCACCGCGCTATGAGGGTGTTACTAGGTTTGCCCCCGAGGGCGATGTTGGGTTTCTGCGCTTTTTATCCAGTTTGATCACAATGTTATCCACAGCCTCGAAAGGCTGTCGGCCTTTGCTGTCCTGAACCTTTTCCTATTGAGCCAATAGTTGTGCACAAGCCTTGTCGTTCTACTGGAACTACAATAGCGGGCTCATCAACTGAAACAGATTTTCCGTGAGTCGGCGTGCCAGTGGGCGTTGATTCCAGACTTCTGGTACCAGTCGAGCACTTTTCTTCAGATAATTTTGCTGCAAGGCATCCAGGGCTTGGCCAAATTCACGGTCAAAGGCGATCAGGGATACCTCGAAGTTGAGCCAGACGCTGCGCATATCCAGATTAACCGTGCCAAAAATAGCAATCTGGCGATCAACCAGAACACTCTTGGTGTGCAATAGCCCGCCATCAAACTCCCAAATTTCGACACCCGCTCGCATCAGCTCAAAAAAGTAAGAACGACTCGCATGTTTCACCATGCGTGAATCGACCCGTCGAGGCAAAATCAACTGGACTTGCACGCCCCGATTGGCGGCTGATTTGAGTGCCGTAAGCAAGGCTTCATCAGGGATAAAATAGGGGGTAGTCAGCACCAGATGCTCTTGGGCACTGTAAAGTGCCGCGAGCAACAACTGGTGGATCAGGGCCCTGGTATCATCGGGGCCGGATGGTACTACCAGGATACCGCGACCGTCGCTATGGCTTTCCGGTAGTTGCAGGTGGCTGTATTCGCCGAACACGTCCACGGACTGACCCGTTTCCAGATACCAGTCCCATAGAAAAACGGAATTCAGAGCGTGTACAGCCGGCCCGTTCAGGCGTGCCATGGCATCAACCCATTGACCAACCCCTTCATCCTGCTTGAAGTAGCGCGGGTCAACCAGGTTCATGCTGCCGGTGTAACCAATGCGGTCATCAATCACCACGACTTTACGGTGGTTTCTCAGATCAATGCGTTCCAGAAAAAAACGCATGGCGCCGACCGGCAAGGTTGCCCGGACTTCGACACCATGGGTATTCAATCGTTTAGGCCAGATCCCCCTGAGAAATTTTGAGCTGCCTACCGAGTCCAACAAAATGCGGCATTCTACCCCTCGTTGGCGGGCGGCTATCAGCGCCTCGGCCACCCGATCAGCTTCGCCACCCTCGGACCAGATATAAAACTGCAAATGACAAAAATGCTGCGCGCTTTCAATATCGGCAATGATGGCTTGGAAAATATCCTGGGAGCTGTGAATTAACTCAACCTGGTTGTTGCACAGAGTGGGGATACGCAAAGAATGTTGGGCCAGCCGGTAAACGCTGCGATAGCAGGGATCGATATCGGGCAGTGGTTCGGGATGAGAGTCGCTCATCTGTTCCGCCCAGCGCAGGTATGCGGGTAATAGTTTGGCGCCGCGTACCAGACGCTTTTCACCCAGGCGGTGCTCCCCGATTAGCAGGTAAAGAACGATGCCGACGATGGGTAGCAGGAACAGCAATAATAACCAGGCCAGTGAGACACCGACCGGGCGTCGTCGTATCACGATGCGAACGGCCAGCGCCAAGGAAACCACCAGGTACAGCAGCGCCAGGGCTGATCCATAAAAGGTGAGTTCGTTATCCACAGTCAGTGTGATGCCCGGAAAGGAAAGGTGTCCCATTAAAACGGTGAATAGTGGAAGAATTCAAGTGTTTAAAGGGTCCGGCAGGGTGCGACAGGATAGAAGCTGTGCCACAATTGTCTACTGAAATCATACGCCGTTCGCACATCCGGATGGTTCCTAAGTATTGTATGGAGATCTTTATGCTCAAGTCTGCCAAAACCTGGGCGGTGGCGGTTTCGCTGCCGTTACTCTTAATCGGGTGTGGGAAAGAGGAGCAGGCGGCTGCGCCTGAGGTGATTCGACCGGTGAAAACAGTAGTGGTGACGTCACCTGAAACCGCTAATGTCAGGGTTTTTCCAGGGGTTATTGATGCGGCACAAAAGGTCGATTCGTCGTTTCGTATCTCCGGCAAACTACAAGAGCTGTTGGTTCGAGAGGGTGACCAGATTGAAAAAGGCCAGGTGATTGCCAAGCTGGATCCGACCGATTACCAGATCACTGAGCGTGATCGTCAGGCGCGTTATCAGGAAGCCAAGGCAAATTTTGAGCGGGCAGCTCAATTGTTGCCCCAAGGGCATATCTCCAAGGCCGATTACGATCGTCTTGATGCTACCTATAAAAGCGCCGATGCGGCCCTGGCTGAAGCCAGGCAGGATCTGGCCTATACCACCCTGCTAGCGCCTTTCTCGGGCCGTGTAGCACAAAGGCTGGTAGAGAACTTCCAGGAGATCCAGGCCAAGCAACCCATTATCGAGTTGCAGGACACCAGCTCGCTGGAGGTTAAGGTGGATATCCCTGAAGGGGACATCAAGCGCCTACGAGCCGATGGGGCAACTCCGACTCTGGAGGCGCGTTTTGGTCCGGCTGACGACCAGATATTCCCTCTGGAGATCAAAGAGTATTCGACCGTTGCTGACGCCAAAACCCAGACCTTTCGTGTGACTCTGGCGATGGAGACCCCAAGCAATTTTACGGTCTTACCGGGTATGACTACGTCGGTGTTGATGAATATGAATATAGCGACCGGAAAGGGACGTTTTGTGATACCGGTCTCCGCCGTTCGCGGGGACGTTTCATTGCAGCCCGAGGTGTGGATCGTACAGGGAGAGGAAGGTGACATGTCTGTTACCTCCAGAATGATCGAAGTGAGCACGATGAGTAGTATTGATATCGGGGTACTTAAGGGTTTAAACGAAGGAGATCGCATAGTAACCGCGGGTGTCGCTTTCTTGGTGGAAGGGCAAAAAGTCAGGCTACTGGAAGAGATCGAGCAGGCCGAGCCTGAACCAGAAGCCAAGATGTCTTTGAACTAAAAGCAATTTTCATGAAGTTGAACGGTTTCGCTTTGGAGGTAATTCATGGGTATTGCTGAGTATTCGATAAAGAACAAGGTTGTCAGTTGGCTGGTCGTGGTTATTTTGGTCGGTGGGGGATTGGGTGCCTACGAAGAGATGGGTAAGCTGGAAGACCCTGAGTTTACCATCAAGGAAGCAAAGGTATTTACCAGGTATCCCGGGGCGAACCCCCAGCAAGTGAACGATGAGGTCACCTACCATGTCGAGGATGCCGTGCAGGAGATGCTGCAACTTGATCGGATCAAGATGTCGATCTCCCGTGAAGGCTTTTCCGAGGTCAATATCGAGTTTCAGGACAAGTACCGTAAAGCCCAGTTTCCCCAAATCTACGACGAGCTTCGGCGCAAAATTGGCGATATGCAACACAAGTTGCCGCCGGGCGCTGAGTCGTCCATCGTGTACGATGAATTTGGCGACGTGTATGGCATCTTCTACGGGCTTACCGGCGACGGTTACAGCTATAGGGACCTGAAAGATTACGCCGACCTGCTTAAAAAAGAGTTGGTGCTGGTGCCTGGCGTGCGTAAGGTGATCATCGGTGGCTACGTCGATGAGGTGGTTTATATCGAACTGTCTCGCAACCGCATGTCCGAGCTTGGTATTGCGCCCGAATCCATTGTTAATGTGCTACAGAGCCAGAATGTGGTGGCTGATGCCGGCCGAATCCGGGTCGATAATGACTACATCCGGGTGGAACCAACGGGTGAATCGAAGTCTGTTAAGGATATTGGTGATATTCTGATCAGCAGTGATGAACGTCGATTGATTTACCTCAAAGACCTCGCGACGGTCCGACGTGGTTATCAGGAAGTGCCCAATAAACTTACCTATATCAATGGTGTGCCAGGATTAACCATCGGCATTTCGATGGTGTCGGGTGTCAATGTTGTGCAGGTCGGTCGGGATTTGGAGAAGCGCGCACTGGAATTGATAAATCTGGCCCCTGTCGGGATCGAGTATACGAAGATCTATAACCAGGCGCAGGAGGTCGAAAACTCGGTTAATGGCTTTATTATCAGCGTAGCCCAGGCGCTGGTGATCGTTATCGTGGTGCTGCTGTTCTTCATGGGCTTGAGAGTCGGTTTGATCATCGGCGCCGTATTGTTGATCACGGTTTGCGGCACGCTCTGGTTTATGGACATGAAAGCCATTGAGTTGCAGCGTATTTCTCTGGGGGCTCTGATCATTGCTCTGGGGATGCTGGTGGATAATGCCATTGTGGTTGCCGAAGGCATGCTGGTACGTATACGCGCCGGCATGGACCCGATCAAAGCGGGTAACGAAGTGGTTGGCCAGACCATCTGGCCGTTACTCGGTGGCACCGTGATTGGCATATTGGCTTTTTCGGCCATTGGGCTATCTCAGGATGCGACCGGTGAATTTATCAACTCGTTGTTCTGGGTAATATTAATCTCGCTGATGCTGAGCTGGTTTACGGCTATTACCACCACACCACTGTTGTGTGCCTGGTTGATCAAGCCAGACAAAAAGAACCAGGAAGGTGGCGAGGCTGCAGACGCCTACTCCGGAGTTGGTTTCAGGCTCTACCGGGGTTTTCTGGCCAAGGCGATTCGGGTTCGTTACCTGACGGTCGGTATTGTGGTGGCCTTTTTTGTATCCTCGATTCTTGGCTTTGGCTATGTTCGCCAGGCCTTTTTCCCCGATTCCAACACTCCGATCTTCTTTGTCGATCTGTGGGAAGTGGAGGGCACGGATATTCGCCATACGCGGGATGACCTGTTGAAAATTGATGAGTTTATCCGTAAGCAAGAGGGTGTCGTCAGTACATCGGCCTTCGTCGGTGGTGGGGCCGATCGGTTTACTTTGGTGTATACCCCGGAATCCCAGACCACAGCGTACGGCCAGATCATTGTCGAGATGGAAAACCGTCTACAGATTGCTGCGCTTAAGGTGAAGATAGAGGAGTACATGGCAAGAACCTTGCCCAACACTGAGCCTCTGGTTAAGAACCTGCGGATTGGCCCCGGACGGGATAATAAAATTGAAGCACGCTTCAGCGGGCCCGATCATGCCGTGCTGCGAGAGTTGTCCGAGAAAGCCCAGGCGATTTATCGCGCCGATCCGGAAGCCAAGGATATTCGTGATGACTGGCGACAGCCGGTAAAGCTGATCCGTCCGGTCTTCAACGAAAGTGTCGGACGCCAATTGGGCATCACGCGGCACGAACTGGCGCAATCGCTGCAACAGGGCTTCGAGGGTTCTCAGGTGGGTCTGTACCGGGATGGTATTCGACTGTTACCGATGATTCTCTGGCCTCCCGCTGCCGAGCGATCTGATGTTGCCAGTATTCAGGATATTCAGGTCTGGAGCCCGGTACTCAATACCTCGGTGCCTGTAGGTCAGGTAGTTTCAGAGTGGAAGACAGTATGGGAGAACGCGATCATTCGTAACCGTGATCGTCGTCCCACCATCATCGCTTCGAGCAACCCCAAAGGTGAGCTGGCAACGCCATTGTTCAATCGTGTGAAGCCGTTGATCGAGGCCATCGAATTGCCACCGGGTTATATTCTGGAGTGGGGTGGCGAATTTGAGGATACGCGAGACGCGCAGAATGCCCTCTTCGGTGCCTTGCCGGGTGGTTTCCTGATGATGATCCTGGTGACCATTCTGTTGTTCGGTAAACTAATCCAGCCGCTTATCATCTGGCTGACGGTACCCTTGGCCACCATTGGTATTACCGCAGGTTTGCTATTAACCAACGGCGCTTTTGATTTTATGGCCCTGCTGGGGGCCTTGAGTCTGGTAGGGCTCTTGATCAAGAACGCGATTGTCTTGATTGAGGAGATCGATCTGAAGATTGCCGAAGGCATGGATCCTATGGATGGCATTCTGGATGCTGCGGTTAGCAGAATGCGTCCAGTGATGATGGCGGCCAGTACGACCATACTGGGTATGATCCCGCTGATTCCCGATGTCTTCTTTATCAATATGGCGCTGACGATCATGTTTGGCCTGGGCTTTGCCACCGTCCTGACTCTGATCATCATCCCTGTGCTGTATGCGATCTTCTTCAGGGTGCCGAACCCTGAGTAATGCCGAAGGCATGGCAATGTAAAAAGGAGCCTTCGGGCTCCTTTTTTGTCAGGGGTGGTGCAATCGGCGGCGGTGCCAGGGGGAGTAGTAGCGGATATAACCCGGCGCGTGAGAGATCACCCCTGAGATCAGGATAATGATGACGAATAACGGAACAGACAGTGAGGGCCATAACAGAATTGACCACAGCAAGAGGAGCTTGATGACAACAGCTAGCCCCTTGAGTTGGAGCAGCCAGACACCATGGCTCCATATCTCGAGGGCGGCCATCAAAACGCCGGTAGAAAGCATCAGGTGCAAATAGAACGTTAATCCCTGGGCCGGTGTGGCACCGAGAAAGAGCGCACCGGCGCCGGCTACGCCTAACAAATGGAGAGTACGAAGGGAGATCATCAGCCAGCGTTTACCGACGAATCCACGGCTTTCGGCTGGAAATAACCAGGAGCGAAGATTCATACGGGCTGACCTATGGGCTTAGAAGTTGGCTGGAGTGGTACAACTGACCAATCGTAGTGTCTCATCAAAAGGGTTGCTGAAACGGTGGGGCTGGGTGCTATCGAAATAGTAGCTATCGCCCTCCTCCAGTATGGCAACCTCAGTGCCAACCTTGAGTTCTAGCTTACCTTCGATGACGACCCCGGCTTCCTGGCCTTCATGGATCAGCATGTCGGAACCCGTACTGGTACCAGGTGCCATGGTTTCGACCATAAAGGCCATGGCGCGATCATTTCGTGCCTTGCCAACCAGGTGCAGCTGGACATCATTCATGCCGACATTGAGCAATTCATCGGAGCGATAAACAAACTTCTGCTGTTGTTCCTCGCCGGCCTCCATCGAAAAGAACTCGACCAGCGACATTGGTATGCCACCCAACACTTTCTTGAGTGAGCTGATAGAAGGGCTGACACTATTCTTTTCGATCATCGAGATAGTGCTATTGGTCACTCCAACACGTTTGGCTAATTCCCGTTGGGATAAGCCGTGTTGTTTGCGTATCGCCTTCAGGCGTCCCCCTACATCCAAATCCCTTACCACCTGTATCGTCTTTATAGTCGTAATCAATTGATGATCACACGAGGGCCCATTATTTGCAATTCAAGGGGGCGTGGGCCAAATCCCTTGAAAAACAATGAATGCAAGCAGTTTAACGAGTGGGTCATCAAAAATAGTGAATAGTATTTTACTGTTTTAAGAAGAAAGTTGGGAGTAAAAAGTTGCTGTGAAGCTTTTCAGTAGGGATACTTGGTCTATATCTAATAAAAAGCCAGATAATCATCATGAGAAACAAAAAAGAAACGGTTCGAAAACTGGATCGAATTGATCGCAACATTTTGCGTGAATTGCAAGCAGATGGTCGAATCTCCTATGTCGATCTTGCAACCAAGGTAGGTTTAAGCACGACACCCTGTATGGAGCGGGTAAAGCGCCTGGAGCGAGCGGGGGTTATTGAAGGATACGCAGCTAAACTCAACCCACAGGTGTTGGAAGCCGGTTTGCTGGTGTTTGTTGAGATCAGTTTATATTCCAAGTCGGCTGATATATTTGAAGAGTTTCGAAGCGCCGTCATCGGTCTGCCCCAGGTCCTTGAATGTCATTTGGTATCCGGTGATTTTGACTATCTGGTGAAGGCCCGAATTTCAGAGATGGCCTCTTATCGAGAGTTGCTGGGAGACATCCTGTTAAAGCTGCCAGGTGTGCGTGAATCGAAAAGTTATATCGTGATGGAAGAGTTGAAAGAAACTCTGGCAATTCCTGTGCAGGAACCCGGCTAAAAGTGGGGGTGAATTGCTGAGTACGGATTGTTAGCCAGGGTTAAGCGACGCCAAACGAAAGACAGCACCCTGTTCCTGCCAAAACTCGAGAGGTGGCATCAGACACAAACGGCCCGGAATCTGATGTTTTCCTGTGTAACCGCATCGACCGAAAGAGGAAGATGAGGTAAAAAAGCGGATCAATATCGATAGTACGTTGGGTGAGCAATACAAAGCCCCCAATCCTGATAACAAGCACAGGGTCGACCCTTTTCCGGTGTTTCCATTGTCAATCCAGACTGTTGAATTTAGGCGCTTGATTGGCTGTTTTTGTGCTCATAATTCATTTGAAGCCGGACGAAAAATCTCGACTATAGACTTAGAACAAATTGAAAAGCCTTCTCCGATTGGGAAAATAATATAAGACTTAACGAGTAGGAACTGAGTGAGCTGCTACACTCAAAATTAGATGGCTATCCTGGATAGGCCAGAAACAAAAATAAAAACTATAAACCGGTGGGGATGCAACAAACTGCTATCACAGATGACTGCTAAATCCAGGACAAAGAGTTTTTACCCGTTCTTTGCATAACTAATGGGGAAAATGGCGGTCTAATCCTGTGAGTCTTCACCAACGCGTGATCAATTTTCAGAAATAGCAGCAGGTGGTCAGCATGGATATCTTTAACAGTTACAAGAACCGGTACGACTCCACGCAACATGAGGAGATGTCTTTGCAAGAGTATCTCCAGCTCTGCAAAGATGACAGCGCCGCTTACGCATCCGCTGCAGAACGAATGCTGATGGCGATCGGTGAGCCGGAATTGATTGACACCTCAAGAGATCCACGGCTGAGTCGAATCTTTTCTAATAAACTGATTAAACGATACGCCTCGTTTGAAGAGTTTTATGGCATGGAAGAAGCCATAGAGCAGATCGTTTCCTATTTTCGGCACGCTGCTCAAGGCCTGGAAGAAAAGAAACAGATACTGTATCTACTAGGTCCGGTGGGCGGCGGTAAGTCCTCACTGGCAGAACGTTTGAAATTCTTGATACAGAAAGTTCCATTTTATGCCATTAAAGGTTCTCCAGTGTACGAGTCTCCACTGGGCCTTTTCAATCCGGCTGAAGATGCCGCGATATTGCAGGAAGAATATGGTATTGCGCGTCGATATCTGAAAGGTGTGATGTCACCCTGGGCCGTCAAACGCCTGAAAGAATTCGGTGGGGATATCTCCCAGTTTAAAGTAGTAAAACTCTATCCTTCGATTCTGGATCTGGTTGCTGTAGCGAAAACAGAACCGGGCGACGAAAATAACCAGGATATTTCCGCGCTGGTGGGTAAGGTTGATATTCGTCAGCTGGAAGAGTTTTCGCAGGATGATCCGGATGCCTATAGTTTTTCCGGTGGTTTGTGTCGTGCCAATCAGGGGTTACTGGAATTTGTGGAGATGTTTAAAGCACCCATAAAAGTGCTGCATCCATTGCTGACCGCAACGCAAGAAGGTAATTACAATAGCACCGAAGGTATGGGCAGTATTCCCTTTGATGGTATCGTGCTGGCTCACTCCAATGAATCCGAGTGGCAAAGTTTTAAAAACAATAAAACCAATGAAGCCTTTATCGATCGGGTATATATCGTCAAGGTTCCCTATTGCACACGAGTGACCGAAGAAGTTCATATCTACGAAAAATTGTTACAAAACAGTTCCCTTAATCAGGCACCCTGTGCACCAGATACGCTAAGAATGCTGGCGCAGTTCACCAGCTTGTCCAGAATTAAAGAGCCAGAAAATTCCAACGTTTTTTCCAAGATGCGGGTATACGATGGCCAGAATCTGAAAGACACCGATCCCAATGCCAAGTCCTTGCAGGAATATAAAGACGCTGCCGGTGTTGATGAGGGAATGGAAGGGTTGTCGACTCGATTCGCATTCAAAATATTGTCCAAAGTGTTTAATTTCGATCCTTCAGAAATTGCGGCAAATCCGGTGCACTTGTTGTATGTGTTAGAGCAACAAATAGAGCAGCAGCAATACCCGCAAGAAGTGCATGATCGCTATCTGAGGTTTATCAAAGAATATCTGGCGCCCAAATATATTGACTTTCTGGGGAAAGAAATCCAAACGGCTTACCTCGAGTCCTATTCTGAATACGGACAGAATATTTTCGACCGTTACATTACCTATGCCGATTTCTGGATTCAGGATCAGGAGTATCGTGATCCCGAAACGGGCGATATTCTAAATCGTGCTGCTATTAATGACGAATTGGAGAAAATTGAAAAGCCGGCGAGTATTGCCAATCCAAAAGATTTTCGAAATGAAATTGTTAATTTTGTATTGCGTGCCAGAGCCAACAATAATGGGAAGAATCCCAGCTGGTTGAGTTATGAAAAAATGCGGACTGTGATCGAGAAGAAAATGTTTTCAAATACAGAGGATCTGCTCCCTGTTATCTCTTTCAATGCCAAAGCATCGGCCGATGATCAGAGTAAACATGCCGAGTTTGTTAATCGTATGACCGATCGCGGATACACCGAGAAACAGGTCCGGTTATTATCCGAGTGGTATATTCGTGTGAGGAAATCTCAATAACAAGTCGGGAGATAGCTAATGAGTCATATCATCGACCGGCGGTTGAATGCGAAAAACAAGAGTACGGTAAATCGTCAGCGGTTTCTTGAACGCTATAAAAAGCATATCAAGAAAGCTGTGGCAGGAGCGGTTAATCAGCGAAGTATTACGGATGTTGAGCACGGCAGCGATATCACAATTCCCAGGAAAGATATGTCAGAGCCGGTTTTTCATCATGGCTCTGGAGGTGATGTCACTACGGTTCACCCTGGCAATAAAGAGTTTGTGGCCGGTGATCATATTAAGCGCCCGCTTGGTGGGGGCGGCGGAAGCGGCGGTGGGTCAGGTGACGCCAGTAATGAAGGTGAAGGCCTGGACGATTTTACCTTTCATATCAGCCAGGAAGAGTTTCTTGAGTTTATGTTTGAAGATCTTGAGCTGCCATTTCTGGTTAAGAAACAGCTTAAAGACGCCCTGACTTTTGACCTTCATCAGGCGGGGTTTTCCAATAAGGGCACGCCGGAAAAATTAAACATTGTTCGTTCGTTGCGTAGTGCTCATGCTAGAAGAATTGCTTTATCCGGAAAGGAACGTCGAGAAATACGGGCCTTGAAACGCGAATTGCGCCAGTTAGAGCTGGCGGGTGAGGAAGATAATAGTCCGCAAGTCTTGTCACTAAAGGAACAGATAAAAGTTCTTAATGAGCGCTTGAAACGCCTACCCTTTATCGATGAGTTTGATCTGAAATTTAATAATTATGTCCGAGTGCCAAGACCCAGTACCAAAGCCGTCATGCTCTGCCTTATGGATGTATCGGGATCTATGACTCAGGAAATAAAAGATATGGCCAAGCGTTTTTTTTTGCTGCTGTATCTTTTTCTTCAGCGGAATTACAAGCAGATAGAAGTGGTATTTATTCGGCATCATACATCGGCAAAGGAAGTGGATGAAGAGGATTTTTTTTATTCCAGGGAAACCGGTGGCACCATAGTCTCCAGTGCCCTGGAGTTAGGGTATAAGGTGATCCAGCAACGTTATCCCAGCGCCGATTGGAATGTGTATGTTGCCCAGGCTTCCGATGGCGATAACTGGGAAGGGGATTCGTCTGTTTGCACCAAGATCCTTACCGAACACCTTTTGCCTCTGGTGCAATATTTTGCCTATGTGGAAATTACCGATCGCCACCATCAGAATCTATGGCGGGAGTACGAAGATATACAGGAGGAGAATAGTGACAGCTTTGCTATGCAGCAGATAAAAACGGCAGCGGATATCTACCCTGTATTTCGCAAGTTGTTTGAGAGGAAGCCGGCATGACAAAGCGTAAGCCAATTTCTGATGGCTCGGAATGGACCTTCGATTTAATCGAACGATACGATAGTGAAATTGCGCAAGTTGCTGAGCACTATCGCCTGGATACTTACCCGAATCAGATAGAGGTGATCAGCTCGGAGCAGATGATGGATGCCTATTCCTCCACCGGTATGCCGTTAATGTACAACCACTGGTCATTTGGAAAACAGTTTCTGAGTACGCAGCAGCATTACCAGCGCGGCCAAATGGGTTTGGCCTATGAAATCGTTATAAATTCCAGCCCCTGCATTGCCTATTTAATGGAAGAAAACACCATGCCGATGCAGGCTCTTGTGATTGCCCATGCCTGCTACGGTCACAACTCGTTTTTTAAGGGTAACTATCTTTTTAAAACCTGGACCGACGCCGAGTCCATTGTTGATTATCTGTTGTTCGCAAAGAATTATATTACCCACTGTGAAGAACGCCATGGTGTCGATGCTGTTGAAAGTATTCTGGACTCCTGCCATGCCCTGATGAATTTTGGTGTGAATCGATATACGCGCCCGGCGCCTATTTCGGCGGAGGAGGAAAAGGCACGGCAAGCCGAGCGAGAAGAGTATCGACAACGGCAACTGAATGACCTTTGGAATACCATTCCAAAAGCCGAGGATCCTGCGGAAGCTAGCGACAAGTTACAGCGCTTTCCGGCAGAACCCGAAGAAAATATTCTGTATTTTATCGAGAAAAACGCCCCGCTACTGGAAACCTGGCAGCGCGAATTGGTGCGTATCGTTCGCAAAATTGCTCAGTATTATTACCCCCAGCGTCAGACTCAGGTTATGAATGAGGGTTGGGCAACATTCTGGCATTACACCCTCTTGCATCACCTTCACGGGGAAGGGTTGGTTACGGATGGGTTTATCATTGAGTTTTTGCATTCGCATTCGAATGTGATATATCAGCCGGGCTTTGATGATCCTCGCTATAGCGGTATTAATCCTTACACCCTGGGTTTTAGCATGATGACGGACATACGCCGGGTCTGTGAAAATCCCACGGAAGAGGATCGTCTCTGGTTTCCAGATATTGCCGGGAGTGACTGGCTGACGACCCTGCATTTCGCGATGGAAAACTTCAAGGACGAAAGTTTTATTCTGCAGTTTCTGTCGCCGAAAGTTATGCGGGATATGAAGCTATTTTCGATTCGTGATGATGAATCGAAACCAACCCTGTTGGTGCCCGACATCCACGATGAAATGGGTTATCGGGGGGTACGGGAAGCCTTGGCGGCGCAATATAATCTGGGTAATCGAGAGCCCAATATCCAGGTCTATAACGTTAATATCAAAGGTGATCGTTCCCTGACCCTACGTCACTCCCAGCATCAGGGGCGACCGCTTGGCAATACGACCCAGGAAATGTTACGGCATCTGCACAACCTGTGGGGCTTTGATATTCACCTGGAATCGGTCAGTGATGATGTTATTAAGACGACCTACCATTGCCCCGAACTCAAGAAGCCGGGAGTGGCGGCCTGAGAGCATTAAATGCAAAGTGGGTTGTTGCTGGGATTGAGGCGCTCTGTTGTCTGGGTCTGGCAATCTGCTAAAGGAACCGCTGTCTTGCTAGCAGACTCTATACTGACGGGATCACTATCGCCGCCCTGAGGCTTGTGATCTGCCTACGGTCTTCCGGGATCACTACTGTCGTCCTGACTCTTGTGATCTGCCTACGTCCTTCCGGGATCACTACCGCCGTCCTGACTCTCGTGATCTGCTTACGTCCTTCCGGGATCAGTATCGTCGTCCTGAGGCTTGTGATCTGCCTACGTCCATCCGGGATCACTATCGCCGTCCTGACTCTCGTGATCTGCCTACGTCCTGTAGGCAAAAAAAAGCCCCGACCAAAAGGAGGAGAGGCCAGGGCGTATAAGATGTACCAATTAGGAGTCAAGCGAGTCACTTAACTTTCACCATTGTAGTGCTTGCACTTCCACTGCCCAATTCGTAAAAGTACGCGGCCTGTAGGGACAAATACCTACCTTGGCCAGGCTATCGGTATTTACGGCCTTAACCTATCCAGCGGACTCTTCTATAATCGTGCGCCATCCATTCGATCACATTTGGCCGCCTGACGGTCTATAAAGGGCATTATGAGCACAACCAAAACCCTCACCGGTATTACCACTTCCGGCACTCCTCACCTGGGCAACTACGTGGGAGCCATTAAGCCGGCCGTGCAGGACAGCCTGAATCCGGGCATCAGCGCTTATTACTTTATGGCCGACTACCATGCGATCATCAAAACCCGGGATCCTGAACGGGTGCACCAGTCCTCTCTGGAAGTGGCTGCAACCTGGTTGGCCTGCGGCCTGGATACCGATCGCGTAACCTTCTACCGCCAGTCCGACATTCCGGAAATCATGGAGCTTTGCTGGGTGCTTAACTGCATGACCGCCAAGGGCTTGATGAATCGTGCCCATGCCTACAAGGCGGCGGTGGATGCCAACGTGGCGGAAGGCAACGATGCCGATCAGGCGGTCACTATGGGGCTATTCAGCTACCCGGTTCTGATGGCCGCTGATATCTTGATGTTCAATGCGAACAAGGTGCCAGTAGGGCGCGATCAGGTTCAACATCTGGAGATGGCCCGGGATATTGCGGATCGTATGAACCATCACTACAAAGTAGGCTTTACCCTGCCGGAAGCGGTTGTGGGTGAAAACGTGGCGGTGTTGCAGGGTCTCGATGGGCGCAAGATGAGTAAGAGCTACGACAACACGATTCCTTTGTTTGAGACGGAAAAGAAGCTGCGTAAATCGATCAACAAAATCAAGACCAACCTGCTGGAGCCCGGAGAACCAAAGGATGCTGACGACTCCACGGTATTCCAGATCTGGCAAGCCTTTGCTGACGAATCGCAGACCGCTTCTATGCGCAAGGCGTTCGAAAACGGTATTGCCTGGGGTGAAGCGAAAAAGCAGCTGTTTGAACTGGTCAACGAAGAGTTGAAAGGTCCCAGGGCTCGTTATGAAGAATTGATGCGGGACCCCGGCTTTGTCGAAGCCGAGCTGATCAAGGGGGCGCAAAAAGCACGGCAAGAAACCGCGCCCTTTATGGCCAAGGTGCGTCAGGCGATGGGAATCCGCCCGCTGGTCTGAGGGTCAGTCCTGTTTGATTGAAAATTCCTTATCGGGCATCACTCATCTGTGGTGATACCCGGTAAGGGGGCGCCCTCCAGACTCTCAGGATTCCAGTGACAGCCAGCGGACGCTGTGGCCGCTGTCTCCTACCAGCCGTAACAACAACTCCATATCGACCGCCATGGTGCAGCGATTGCTCAGTGGGTGGCAATGCATCAGGTCCGCTTGCTGGAGGTCGGCATCGATCACCGCCTCGACTTTGTGCTGAGGATCGTTGAGTAAGGATAACAATGACAAAGCTCCTGGTTCGGTACCCAATAGCTGGGCCAGGTCATCGTTGCTTGCCATGCTAAGTCGGGAGCTATCGAGTTTGCTGGCCAGCCGTTTCAAGTCCGCGCGACGGTTTTCCTCGGTGCACAACAAAATATAACGGCTGCCTTTGCGGTCTTTCAAGAACAGGTTTTTAGCTTTTACGCCAGGCAAATCGCCAAGAATGTCGGTCGCTTCTTCGCAGGTAAAAACCGGTTCATGGGTGCGGTATTCGATACCGGTCTGGCGTAGCTTGAGCAGGTTGAACAGCTCGTCTGGGCACAGGGGTTCGCTTGCTTGCGCGGGAACCGTAACAGCGGGCATCAGGCTTCGCCCACCAGGGTGATGATGTTGTTATCGTAATCGAGCATGTGTAGCAGCCAGCCACCCCAGCTCTGTTGTTCCGGTGGCCCGGTGAATTCAACACCCAGGTGATCCAACTCGTCGTATTCGGCATGAATATCTTCGACGGACAGGGAAACGCCGCTGAAGCGACCAACCAATTCGGATTCTTCGTCTATCTGCTCCAGAATCAGCTTGGCCGGGCCGGTATCAAACAGGGCGAAGCCGGCTTCCTCATCGCAGCTACTGACCTCCAATCCCAGAGTCTCTTCATAAAACGCCAAAGCGTTATCGAAGTCCCGGGTAAACACCCGAACCGCATTGATATGAAACATTGATCTTCCCCTGCATCAGCCAAGCTAGCATTCTGGCATAGTCAATGGATCTCGCCTAGCACAGCAACCAATGCGATAAGATAAGTCACCAATAACCATCTACCTTTGTAGATAGAATGAAAAAAATATTCCTACCAACCATTTTTATCGTGCTCGGATACGGATTCTGGGCCAGCCCCCAGTTCAAGGAGATCAGCGCCGGCGTCGCGATATTCCTGTTTGGCATGCTATCCCTCGAAGAAGGCTTCAAGGCGTTTACCGGCGGCATGCTGGAGAAGATGCTCAAAGCTGCAACGGATCGCTTGTGGAAAAGTCTGGGCTTTGGCTTTCTGGCGACCACATTGATGCAGTCCAGCTCGCTGGTATCGCTGATCACCATCTCATTTCTCAGTGCCGGCCTGATAGAACTGGCCCAGGGGGTTGGCATTATTTTTGGTGCCAATATCGGCACGACCACCGGCGCCTGGCTGGTGGCCGGGCTCGGTATGAAGGTAAATATCTCGGCTTACGCGATGCCGATGCTGGTGTTTGGCGTGGTGCTGCTGTTCCAGGGCAGCCGAATGCTCAAAGGCATAGGTTACATTCTTTCTGGCCTGGGCTTCCTGTTTTTGGGGATCCACCATATGAAAGAAGGCTTCGAGGCTTTCCGGGGTAGTATCGACCTGGTGTCTTATGCTGTGCCTGGTTTGGCCGGGGTTCTGGTTTTTACTCTGTTGGGTGCCGTCGCCACCGTCATCATGCAGTCGAGTCATGCGACGTTGATTCTGATTATTACCGCCCTGGCGGCTGGACAAATCAGCTATGAGAATGCTCTGGCGCTGGCCATAGGCGCCAACATAGGAACCACCATTACCGCCTTGCTAGGGGCGGTCAGTGCCAATATCGCAGGTAAGCAGCTGGCCGCTGCGCATCTGGTATTCAATTTTATCACCGCCCTGTTGGCTATTACATTTTTGCCCGGACTGGCTGTCGTTGTGGATAGTACCGCCCAGTGGATCGGTATTGCCCATGACAACTATGTGCTCAAACTGGCAATCTTCCACAGTCTTTTCAACCTGATCGGCGTGGTGGTTATGTTGCCCTGGATTCGCTATCTGGTGCGCTGGCTGAAACGTACCATGCGGCCCAGGGAGCGCCGTAAAGTCGACGACCTGCCTCCGGGAGAAACTGATAGACGTGCCTATGCCGATCGGGCACGTTATCTGAAACCGGCGGTATTGAGCTATCCCGATACGGCGCTGGAAGCGATCATTCGCGAAGTCAGGCATCTGTTTGATAATGCCTTCGGCGTTATGTCTCACGGGTTGTTTTTGCACCGCACTGAGTTGCTCTCCGACAAGCCGCTGGAGGAGTTTGTCACCCCCGGAGGGCTGCCTAAGATGCACACGGACGTCGATGATCTGTATCAGCAGCATGTGCGGTCAATCTATTCCGAAGTAATCGCCTTTGCGGCCCGCGCTCAATCGGGTATGAACGAGTCCCAGACGCAACTGCTGTTTGCACTGAAACTGGCCAGTCGTGACATCGTCGAAGCGGTTAAAGATATCAAACATTTGCAAAAGAACCTGCGCTTGCAGTTGTCGACGGGCACTCCGGTGATGCAGCAGCAGTACAACCTGATTCGCATACAGCTAGGGCAACTGTTACGAGAACTTAGCCGTTTGCGCAGTGAACAGTCTGACGAGCAGATTTTATTGCGTCTGGCACGCTTGAAACTGGATACACAAAAGGTGGATATTCTTAGCAACGGCGTGTTGGACCAATTGATTCGTCGCGAGGAGATTTCTGAATCGGATGCAGCTTCATTGATCAACGACTACAGTTATGCGCTCAGGATCGCGCATAATCTGATTGCCATGGCCGAGGTACTATTCAGCGCCACCTCGAGCGGAATGCCCGGTGTCGGCCAGACGTTGGCGCTCGAGCCGGAAGATATTCAGCGTTTGCTAAAGGCCGAGACTGTTGACAGGGAGGGGGTATGACGGACAAGGTAAAGTATCGCAAACTGCTGCGTCGATTGAAGGCTTTTCTTGATGCCGATTTTCGTATGCAGTTGCAAATGCGAGAAGATATCCAGAATGTGTTAACCAAGCTGAAGAAGCGGCAGAAAAAACTTCAGCTGATGTGCGATGAAACCTTTGATGAAGCTGCCAGGCAGCAATTTGAAGAAGAGATAGAGTTAGTCAGAGCGCAGAGGAAAAAAGGGATCGAAGTGCTTCGAGAACTGGACCGGGATCCCTCCTGAAAGCGCTGAAGGGAGAGCAGAATGCGGATCAAATATAACGTAGCAGTGGTCGGGGCCGGACTCAGTGGCTCTCTGGTTGCCAGGCGTTTGGCCGATGCCGGATTAAAAGTCACCCTGTTTGAAAAAGATCGCAGCAGTGGCGGACGCTTGAAAAACCTGTTGCTGGACAGCCAGCCTGTCGATATCGGGGTACCCCATCTGCCGGGTGGCTCGGAGCTGTTGACGACACTCAAACAGCAGTGGCTGGATGCGGGTGTGATAACCCCCTGGCCTGTGGATATTTACGACTTTCACAACAATGGTGAACCTTTCACAAAGCAACAAAAAACACTCTATCTGGGCACCAATTACCAGGCTCAGGTGACCGAAGCCTTGATCCAGGATATTGACCTGGTGTGTGATACTCGAGTGATCAGTGCGGTGGCGGAAGATGGTTGGTATCTGCGTTGTGATCAGGAGGAAACCCACGGCCCCTATGATTTCCTGATCATGGCGTTGCCCGCCCCCAAAGTGGCACTGCTGTTGAAAGAGTTCCCGGGGCTGCAGGCCATGGCTCGAAATGTTCACTACATCCCCTGCTGGATGAGCGTGCTGGAATTTGAAGAGCCCCTGAATCCGGGGTTCGATGTGGCTCATGCGAGTGACCGGTTCAATGGTTTTCCCGGACAAAATCCACTCTATATGCTGATACATCACAACAACAAACCCTCACGCAGCGCCGGGAAAGATACCTGGAGCGTTTACTGGTGTGCCCGGGAAAGTGTTGAATACAAGGATGTGAGTTCCGACGAGGTGTCCGAGCGCAGCTTACGAGCGCTGGAACAGCTACTGGATCGTCCCTTACCGGCAGCTCAGGTCCACAATCATCATTGGTTGTATTGCCAGTCTTTCGATCAGTTGAACGAAAACAGTTATTACCTGGATAGCGATATCCATATGGGGTTATGCGGTGACTGGTTTGAGCCGGGAGGCTTGGCCGGGGCTGTGGCCAGCGCCGAAGGGTTGGCGGATGCTCTGCTGAAAACTTTGCCCAGATAACGCTCAGCTTCTTCAGTTTGAAACAGGTTTGCCGGGTAGACGATGGCCTGTATTGCCGAACGGGGCATGGCAGGCCATCTTGATAGAAGCCCTAGATTCAGGGCGGCGACCGCTAGACGCCAATGTTTTTCAACACTTCCATAACCTGACGGGTGGCGGTTGCGATCGCGGGATGACTCTCGCCAAACCGTATTGCTTCTTCCTCCAGTTTGTTTAACAGGGTTTCGGACGGCGTCTCGAGCTCCGGCTCGTTCAGCGCCTGATTGATCTCATCGGCGATTAAGCGCAATTCAGCGGTAGTGCATTCATCCACCGCCTCGACATCGTCAATCACTTTGCGCAGGTTAGTAACCTGTTCGTGCAACCGCTGTTTAGGCATTGTAATTCCTTCTCTCAACGTTAATCACTGTTATCATCATACGCCGAATACTGCGGGGGTTAAACGCACCACCGACAGCAAAGAGTGTCGCATCGATAACGGGGAGAAAAAAATGTCTTATCAGCACCAATGGTATCAAGGACCAAGGATCGATCTGCCATTGGGAAAAGTGGTCTGCATCGGCAGGAATTACGCCGAGCACGCGCGGGAACTGAATAATCCGATCCCTGAGCAGCCCATTCTCTTTATCAAACCGGCGACTTGCGTTGTGCCCTTGGAACAGCCACTCCAACTCCCTCAGCGTTGGGGGCCGGTGCATTATGAAACCGAATTAGCGATCCTGGTCGGGCAGCCCCTGAGTGCGGCGACGCCTATTGAGGCGGTTGAGGCCATAGTGGGCATAGGCTTGGCGCTGGACCTGACATTGCGCGAGATGCAGTCAGAGCTTAAAGCCAAGGGTCACCCCTGGGAACGGGCTAAATCCTTTGATGGTGCCTGTCCGTTGAGTCCTTTCTTGCCGCCCGATCAGTTAGGGCCTCTGGGCGCCCTGGAATTCACCCTGGAGATCAATGGTGAGGTGCGACAGCGTGGCCACAGCGACCAGATGTTGACCGCCATTCCTCAGTTGCTGGCCCATGCCAGCGAAAGCTTTACTCTGATGCCCGGTGATGTGGTGCTGACCGGAACACCGGCCGGGGTTGGCGTGTTGCAGCAGGGGGATCAACTAGCCCTCGAGTTACAGACGCTAGGGCAATTCTTGACCCGGGTTACGTAGGTTTCACTCGGGGTTGCGGATACGGGAGTTGGTGGCGAGGGATTGTCTCCAGACATAGACGAGGCTTTCGTTTTACGTAGCACGGCCTCGGCTTATACGAATACAGGAGGATTTTTCGGCGCGCTATGCTCAAGAGCCAGCATTGAGGCATCGTCGCTTGGCGGTGTGGATGCAATACCGCCATGGAGCGACAATGAGCAACGATGTACTGGCTTCCGAACCGACCAAACCGCCTGCCCCGCAGGGATCACCTCGCATAGAACGTTTTCTGAACACCATCGAATACGCGGGTAATAAACTGCCCGATCCGGCCATTTTGTTTTTATGTGCCATGATCGCTGTGTGGTTGTTGTCGGCGATACTGTCCCAATTTTCTCTCGATTTGATCCATCCTGCCTCTGGGGAAGTGGTTGCGGTCACTAACCTGTTAACCGGTGAACGACTGGCCGAGTTTCTCTCCTCTATGGTGACCACCTTCACCAGTTTTGCCCCCCTAGGCATTGTGCTGGTGGCGATGTTGGGGGTCGGTGTGGCCGAACAATCGGGCTTTATCAATACCGGGCTGAAAAAGCTGCTCAGTATTACCTCCCCTCGATTTTTAACCCCGACACTGGTTTTGGTGGCGATCATGAGCCACACCGCAGCCGATGCCGGTTATGTGCTGGTGATACCGCTGGGAGCGATCATCTTCCAGGCGGCTGGTCGGCACCCTCTGGCGGGTATTGCCGCGGCCTTTGCCGGAGTCTCCGGTGGTTTTGCGGCCAATTTTATTCCCTCGGGTATCGATCCCCTGTTGCAGGGCTTTACCCAGTCTGCGGCGCAAATTCTTGATCCGGACTATCTGGTTAACCCGCTCAGTAATATCTTCTTCACCGGAGTGTCATCGGTCCTGATCGTGTTACTGGGATGGTACGTGACCGATAAAATTGTTGAGCCGAGATTATCGAAAGTAGCCGTTGATGCCGATGCCCGTGAAGGGGATGATCTGAGTGGCTATAGCCAGCGGGAGAGCAGTGCATTCCGTTGGGCTGTACTGGCCATGGCTGCAGGCATTGGCTTGCTGGTGTTCGCGGCTTGGCCGGAAACCTCGCCTTTACGCTCACAAGCGGGCGAATTGACCGCTTTCTCGGCACCACTGATGCAGTCGATTGTGCCGTTGATCTTCCTGCTGTTTGTGATTCCTGGTGTTGTATATGGCCTGCGCTCAGGTACCTTCAAACGCGCCAGCGATGTCATCGACGCGATGAGCAACACCATGAACACCATGGGTTCCTACATGGTCATGGCTTTCTTCTGCGCCCTGTTTATCAAGGCCTTCGCCGACTCAAACCTGGGGGCGGTGATAGCCCTGAGCGGTGCCGAATTACTGCAATCTCTTGAGTTGTCCGGGGGCGTGACCATTGTCGGGCTGATCTTTCTGGTGGCTTTCGTCAACCTGATAGTGGGGTCAGCATCGGCTAAATGGGCTCTTATCGGACCGGTTCTGGTGCCCATGTTGATGGCAGTGGGGATTTCTCCGGAGCTGACTCAGGCGGCGTACCGTGTCGGTGACTCGGCTTCCAATATCATTACCCCGTTGATGGTCTACTTCCCGCTGGTGGTGGTGTATTGCCAGCGCTACGTGAAGAACACGGGGATCGGGACGCTGGTGTCCATGATGTTGCCTTATTCGGTCACCTTCCTGATTTTCTGGCCACTGTTTCTGCTGGCTTACTGGGGACTGGGGCTGCCACTGGGTATTCAGGCGCCCTATGGTTATCCGGCACCCTGATCTTGACTGGAAAACGACCGGAATAACAACAAACCCGCACTGACTGATTAGGCGCGGGTTTGTTGACAGTCGTCAATAGATGCCCTGTCTGGGCTGGCAGCTGCCCATTTGTCGGACCAGAATAAGAACTATCCTTTAACAAACCTGTGGCAGGAAGGCTGCCGGGAGTGAACCTATGCAACAGCTAATCGAACGTTTATACGAAGACCATAAACACCTGAGCCGTGTGATTAACTGTCTGCAGAAAGAGATGTACGGCTTTTCGGGTGGCCCGGATGCGCCGGATATGTCGGTGATCCTGGATGCCATGGACTACATTCGTAATTACCCCGATGCCTTTCATCATCCACTGGAAGACCGCATCTATGCGCAGATGGAATCGCGCATAAGCGATACTGAGTTGTTGCAAATGCTGCAGCGGATCGAGTTACAGCATCATCAACTGCATGCCCTGAGCACCCGCTTGCAGAATGACTTCCATGCCATTGCTAACGATCAGGCGATGCCGGTTGAACGCCTGTTGAATGACTTCCAGGCCTACCACGAGTTGATAGCCGAACACATGAAGTGTGAAAACCGCTACCTGATACCGGCGATCGAACAGTATCTGCAGCCGGAAGAGCTGGAAGCGATCCGCGAAGAGCTGGATGCCCGACCCGACCCCATGTTTGGTGGCCAATTGCTGGCCCAGTATGAGGGACTGTATAAGTATCTGATCGAAAGCGAACAGGCCGCCTAGGGGGTTGGCTTTCTGGCTGCGTTGTCCCGAGCCGGTGTTTACTTGGCTTGCTAGGTCAAAATGGCCATCAAGCGCCTGCCAATCGAGAGCTTACTCCGCGGCAGAAGCCAGGGCTTGCAAGCTCAGGCCACGCTCCAGCCGGGTCAGCCAGGCCGATGACAACACAAAGTAACCCAGTAGCCAGATCCACTCGGTGGTGGAAAAGCTGAGCTGATCCAGGGCGACTAGCAGCACTGCGCTGGCGGCACTCAGTGCCATACGCCACTTTTCATGTTTAACGAATCCTTCCCGGCCCTCCAGCATATAACCGATGCAAAACAGGCTGTAGCCCTGCAACGCCGTCAGCAGCCCGGTAAACCACAGAGGGTGCAGGTGACTGACCGCCATGATCCAGGTCGTGAAAACGATCATCACCAGGAACTGAAACATCAGGTAGACCGTTAACGCAGAGGGAATTCGTGTATCGAAGGGTGTGAAGTTATCCAGATCGGTGCGCTTCAGAGGGTAACGCTCAGCGACATCGGCAGGGCGCCAGCCCGTGGGACGCACCCAGATGGATAGTCGGTCCTGCCAGCGAGTCGCGTGACGGGCGTCCTGCAGCATCTGTACATAATGTTGCAGATTGGCCCACAGTGGGTTCCAGCTGGCCAGGGGTTTGCGTACGCCATAGATAATTTTTTCCTCGTCACTCTCTTCGGCAAAGGTGCCGAGCAGCCGATCCCAGATAATAAAGACGCCGCCGTAGTTACGGTCCAGGTAACGGCTGTTCTGGGCGTGGTGCACGCGATGGTTGGAGGGGGTGACGAAGATCCATTCCAGCCAGCCCAGCTTGGGAATGTGGCGGGTATGAACCCAGAATTGATACAGCAGATTAGCCGCCGCGACCACCGCAAAAACCAGCGGCGGAACTCCCGCCAGTGCCATCGGCAGGAAGAAAATCCAGCCGAAAACAAACCCGGAACTGGTTTGTCGCAGCGCGGTGGTCAGATTGTACTCTTCGCTCTGATGGTGCACCGAATGGGCCGCCCAGAGAATATTGATCTCGTGCCCCAGTCGATGCGCCCAGTAATAGCAAAAATCGTAAGCCACGAAGGCTGCAAGCCAAAGCCATAGGCTGTCACTGTTCCACTGTGCCAGGCTGAATTGCTCATAGGCCAGCAGATAGATAGCCAACGTCAGCGTCTTGCTCAGAACCCCCGAGGTAATACTGAACATGCCGGCGCTGAGACTGTTGATGCCATCATTAATGCGGTAGTAATCACGTTGGCGCAGCCAGCCGGCGATCAGTTCGATCAGAATTAGGCCAAAGAAAACGGGAATGGCGTACACGATATAGTTCATTGGCGCGTCAGTATTCATAATGCTCTCGACAGGGCTGTTTATTATTATAGTGTTGACGACCCGCCAAAGCAGGCTCGTTTCACTCAACTTGCAGGATATGTTAGCGTCACTCAATACGTCATCGGTAGTCTGAAGCTACCCTAATTACTCTCTGATAATGACAGTACGTGCATGGATTCGCGATTATGAAAACACTTTCTCTGTGGAAACTGTTGTTATTGATGTTGCTACTGATGGCCGTGGCCATTGCCGTGTATGGCTGGCCCTACCGTAACGCGATCTTCGTTACGCCCAAAAGTGGCGAACAGATCGCCGCTGAGCTGACCCCCTACTTCCAACTGTTCAAGCCAGAGGGGAAAGGGCCCTTTCCTGCGGTTGCCGTCTTTCATGGCTGTGCTGGTCCCGAGGCCGACCTGTCTTTGCCGCGGGCTGCCTGGCTAACCCGTCAGGGGTACGTAGCCTTGCTGGTGGACAGCTTCACAGGGCGAGGTTATCAGCGCAGTGATGTTTGCAGCGGTACCCGCTTCTGGGGTAATCAGCGAGTAGCGGACGTCTATGCAGCGCTGTCCTACCTGCGGGATCAACCCGAGGTGGATGGGGATAATCTGGCCTTGCTGGGTTATTCCCATGGTGGCTGGACCTTGCTCGATGCTCTGGCTTACGACGATGAGCGTCCAATCGGGGCCTTGCAGGCAACCCCGGGTGGTTTGCGAGGGGTCAAGGCCGTGGTGGCTTATTACCCCTATTGCGAATTCCCTGCGCATTCGGCGACCGGCTGGAAAGCCAATATACCGGTACTTGGGTTGTTGGCCGGACAGGATTCCGTGGTCGATGTGGAGGCTTGTTTGCGGTTGTTTGAGCGGATGCAGGCAGAAAACAAAGCATTGGACTATGAACTCTATGCCCAGGCCGAGCATGTTTTTGATGCCGAGAGTCGACCCGACTATTACGATCCTGTCGCGGCCAACAAGGCATTGCAGGTGATGGCTGATTTTCTCGAGCGTCAGCTGGCAAGTAATTGATAACAGTGAAGGAGAATTGCCATGGGCAAACGCGTAGCGGTTATTCTATCAGGGTGTGGAGTGTTCGATGGTTCCGAAATCTATGAGTCGGTTATTACCTTGTTGCGACTCGATAGCAGCGGTAGCAGTTACCAGTGTTTTGCCCCGGATATTCCCCAGTACCATGTGATCAATCACCTGACCGGTGAAGAGATGCCGGAACAGCGCAATGTGCTGATAGAGGCCGCACGCCTGGCCCGGGGAGACATTAAAGCACTCAGGGATCTGGACGCCGACCTGTTCGATGCCCTGATTGTTCCCGGGGGGTTCGGTGCGGCCAAAAACCTGTCCGATTTTGCCGTTAAAGGCAGTGAATTGAACGTCTTGCCCGAATTGCAGCGGGTGGTGACAGACTTCCACGAGTCGAGCAAGCCGGTGGGGTTGGTCTGCATAGCTCCGGCGATGGCAGGAAAACTCTTTGCCAAGGGGGTTACCTGTACCATTGGTGACGATGCCGATACCGCCTCCGCGATCGAAGCAACCGGTGCCGTGCATCAAGACTGTGGCGTCGATGGCATTATCGTTGACGAAACATTTCGCTTAGTGACGACACCGGCCTATATGTTGGCGGGTCGACTCACGGAAGCGGCCAGCGGAATTAATCAGTTGGTCGATAAAGTTCTGGAGATGGCGTGATGCGCGTTGTCCCGTTAAAGGAAAAACTATGAATGAAGTAGAAGAGTTCCTACCCGAAATCCGCCAGGCGGTGATCGATTTTATGAACCGGGTTCCTTTTAACAAGGTAGTCGGTTTTACGCTGACCGATATCACCCCGGAAAAGGTCACCATGACGTTGCCCATGCGCCCGGAGCTGGTGGGTAATTTTATTACCGGTATCCTCCACGGTGGGGTGATTTCGTCGATGATTGATGTGGCGGGTGGTGCCATGTCCCTGGTTGGGGCCTTTCGTAAACTGGAACATTTACCGCTGGAAGAGCGTGTACAGCGTTTGTCTAAAATCGGCACCATCGATCTGCGTGTCGATTATTTGAAACCCGGACGAGGTGAGCGATTTGAGGTGGAAGCGACCCTGCTGAGAGCCGGGAACAAGGTAGCGGTAACACGGGCCGAATTTTTTAATGACAAGGGAGAACTCTGTGCCGTAGGTACCGGAACCTATCTCTGCGGTTAACTACCCTGGCCCAGAGTAATCAGTCGCTTCGGTATGATTTTCAACCGTCATGAAAACAGTTGAGCAGTGATACCCTGATCTTAGGAGGGCACTGTACGAGGAAAGCTGTGTGAACTCTGAGATTCTATTTGTACTGGGCCTGCTGCTGGTCACGGTGGCTCTGTTTATTTGGGACCGGGTACGTATGGATCTGGTCGCCATGGGGGTCGTGCTGGTATTGGCATTGTCTGGTGTGATTACTCCGGCTGAAGCTGTGTCCGGTTTTGGCAACAGCATCGTGGTGATGATCGCGGCGCTTTTTGTGGTCGGCGAAGCCTTGTTCCGCACCGGCGTGGCGGCGGCTACCGGCAACTGGATTTTGCGAGTCGGCGGTCATACCGAGCAAAAATTATTGTTGTTGCTGATTCCGGTGGTGGCCCTGTTGTCAGCCTTTATGAGCTCCACGGGTGCGGTTGCGTTGTTTATTCCGGTGGTAATGAGTATTGCTCGCAGTACCGGTATGAGCCCTTCTCGCTTATTGATGCCTCTGGCATTTGCTGCCCTGATCGGCGGCATGCTCACACTGATCGGCACACCGCCTAATATTGTGGTCAGTAGCCTGCTAACCGATGCCGGCCTGGAGAGTTTTGGTTTCTTCGACTTTACCCCCATCGGTTTTTTGGTGCTGGTGGTTGGTATGGCCTATCTGATTCTGGTTGCCAGTCATCTGTTGCCTCAGGCAGCGGTCGAGCGTGATAAAAATGGCCAGAGGCGCCTGAGTGATTTTGCCGAACGCTATGGTATTGATCAGCATCTGTTTCGCTTGCAAGTGCTGCCTGGGTCGCCATTGATTGGCAAGACAGTAGTCAATGCGGGAGTGCGTACGGACTACGAAATCACCCTGTTTGGTATTCGTCGGCAGGGCAAGTTGTTGTCCAGCATGCTGCCGGTATTGGCTGAAACCCAAATGGAAAGTGGCGATCTGATAATGATCTATGGCGAGTTATCAGAAGTGCTGAAGTTTTGCGAAGAGCAACGTTGTGCAGAAATGGGCTTTCCGGAAGTGGAACGGGAACGAGCGCGCAATGAGTTCGGGGTCGCCGAGGTCTTGGTGTATCCCCAATCTCGCCTGATCGGTAAAACCATAAAATCAGGCCGATTTCGTGAGCAATATCAACTCAGTGTTATTGGCATGAAGCGTAACAATGAACCTTTGGTCGCCCAGTTTAATGGTGAGCCTTTACAGGCCGGTGACAGTTTATTGTTGCTGGGAGGCTGGAGATATATTGAAGCCCTGCAAAGCAATCATGATTTCCTGATTGTTGATACACCGGCAGAACTGCACGAGGTCCCGACTCGCGCTAACAAAGCGCCGCTGGCGTTGGCGATTATGCTTGGCATGCTGGTGGCGATGGTTGCGGGCTGGTTACCCAGCCTCAGTGCAATTTTGGTAGCTGCCGTTGCCATGGTCGTTACCGGCTGTGTGACCTTGCCTGAAGCCTATCGCTCGTTTAATGCCATGAGTCTGGTATTGATTGCCGGCATGTTACCGCTGGCACTCGCAATGGATAAAACCGGTGCGCTGGCATTGCTTGCGGATCAATTAATTCTCCACCTGGGCGATAGTTCACCGTTGATTGCGTGTCTGGTATTTTTTCTGCTGACTTCGATCTTCAGCCAATTTATTTCCAATACGGCGACCACGGTGCTGGTAGCGCCTATTGCCCTGGCGACTGCCGAGGGGCTGAATATGAGCCCCGCTCCCTTTATGATGATGGTGGCCATCGCAGCCTCTACCGCGTTTTGTACCCCTATTGCGTCGCCGGTCAATACTCTGGTGCTCGGACCGGGAAATTACCGCTTTATCGACTTTGTTAAAGTCGGTGTGCCTCTGCAGTTGTTGGCATTGGTCGTGGCGATAGTTGCCGTGCCCTGGTTGTTCCCGTTTGTCGGCTAGGTAGGTTGTTAGTGATGCCAAAGTGAGCCGCCGGCTTATTCGTCTAGCGCTAAATCCCTTCCAGAATCTGGCGAGCTTGTTGGCGGCAAGAGTATAGGATGTTTTTAACCAGACCCTGATCTTGCAGCGTTCTTGCCACCGCCACGGCGCCAATAATCATCGAAGTCAGAGACAGGATAGCTTCTTTGTCAGCGTTTTTTTTGCCCCCTGCGTACGTCAGAAGCAGTGCGTTCATATTTTTATAGGTCTGGGTGTAGGCTTGCTTGGCCGTTTCGTCGCGCGACACGATATCCGTGGCCAGAAAAGCCAGGGGACAAGGTGTGCTGCCATTCACATGTTCGAGGCTCAGGTAGGTGTCGAGCAGCTCCCCTAACCACTCTTTAGATGATAGCCCCTCGGGCTTTATACGTGCCAATTCACTGTTACTGGCAGAATACTCCAGCGCCGCCTTATAGAGCTCAGACTTGCTGTTGAAGTGCGCGTAAAAAGCGCCTCGTGTCAGCGAGCAATTGTGCATCACTTCATCCACCGTTACAGCACTATATCCTTTGCTGGAAAACAGTAAGCGGGCACTTTGCAGAATACTCTGGCGGGTTTGTGCTTTATGGGCTTTTGAATAGGGCATGGAGAGCTGTGCTGCCTCGAACTTTATATATGTTCTTTATCATATATAAAATGCTGGTAGGATCAAATTTTTGGTAACTTTCAAGGATGAGCTTATGATCTACGCCATGTTTACACTGACTATTCTGACTTTTGTGGTCGGTTTCCTGACGGTAAAGGCAAGAGTGGCCGCCGTTAAAGATGGCGCACTTTCTCCCGGCTATTTCAGGCTGATGCAGGGGCAAGATGTACCCGAGACGGTAACCAAAACGACGCGCTGTTTTAACAACCTGTTTGAAGTTCCGGTGCTTTTTTATGTGGTTTGTACTCTCTATATTGCGCTAGGAATAGACAGTCAGGTAGCGCTATTGGTCGCCTGGATATTTGTGGCGGCACGAGGAGCCCAAGCCTATATCCATATCACTCATAACCATGTGATGCACAGAATGTTGTCGTTTGCAGCCTCGGTAGTTTGCGTTCTTATGCTCTGGATCTATCTGATAATGTATATGGGCTAGTCGGTTTCGTTCAGATTAGCCTTAGACCTTTCAGGCGATCCATGATTTTGAATGGCCTGAAAGCGAGATTTTTTTGAGTATTTTTATGTTGCCTTAACACTTGTTTTTGGGTTGCCATCCAGGCGGCTTTATCAGATAACGAATAAACACCGACCGACTCTTAGCTCCCGTCAGATCCTTATAGAGACGTGAAAATTCAAAGAACTGTACAGTAATAGGGTTTTTGCTGGTCATGGGAGTCGTAAGCCCGTAGGTGGGTAACTCTTCCTCTTTTTGAAATGTGCCGAAGATCCGGTCCCAGATAATTAAGATTCCGCCAAAATTTTTATCGATATATTTTGAGTCAGATCCGTGATGAACCCGGTGGTGAGATGGCGTATTAAAAAACCATTCCAGGGGCCCAAGTTTTCCGATCATTTCGTTATGAATCCAGAATTGATAAGCCTGTACTAATACTTCAGCAGCAAAGATCATTATGGGATTAAAACCCATCAATACCAGCGGCAGGTGAAAGAGTACCGAAACCACCGGGTCGAACAGGCTGAAGCGAAATGCAGTAGCGGTATTGTAAACGCTGGAGCTGTGATGGACCGAGTGAGCCAGCCAGAATAAGCGAATCCGATGTATGGCGTAGTGTTCAATGTAGTAGGTCAGGTCAGCCAGTAGTAAGACCAGTACGGCACTGTAGCCATTTACTGGAATCTTCCAGGGAATCCATTCATAAATCATAAAATAGAGGTATACGGCGCTACCAAATATGATTATTTCCGAAAAATAATAGGGTACCTGGGTAAATACGCTGGTAGCAGTTTCTAGCAAACGCTCGCCACTGAAGCGACGAGTTACTGCATCGTTCAAAATTTCCAAGCCCAGAAACAGGCAAGCAAAAACCAGTATCCAGTCGTAGATATTGAACGACATAAATTCCATGTAGTTCAGCCAACGCTCTTCACTCACAGGTTAATCTCCTTTACTGGATTCCAAGGTAGGCCGTCACGGCTACAGGCTGGAAATTTTCATTCAACACCCACCGTTCAAAATCGGATTCATAGACTAAGGTGGATGATGGTGATTCGGTGTTTTGCCAGGCGTCGAGTACTGTTTGATCCGGAAGTTTTTTGTATTTACCCGCCTTAATGATGACAGGATCCATTCCTTTAATGGGTTCGTTGAAACCCAACGTCAGGACGATGGAGTGATTGCCAGGCTCGTAGTCCCGGTAAACGGCATAGATCACTTTACGTTGGGTCATCATCGGTGCTAACGGAGAATTGGCCAGGTTTTGCCAATGAGTTCTGATTTGTTGTGCGGAATCTCCGTTAAGATCGATTCGTTGGCTCAATCCCGTTATTTGTGACTCCGTGATCAGCTCCTGCGTAGCATGCGGTGGTATATCCCCTTCAACCGAGTCGGGAGGTACTTTTGTCAGGAGATTCTTGATGACGTGCTGATTGAGTTCCTGGGCCGCAGGGTTGTTGTGGTTCGAGAGAGGCAACCATGACTGCCACACCAGGAATACCAGCATACTGATCATTACCAGACCATAAACACAGCGGACCAACAGGTGACGTTGAGGTAGTGCCATGCTGTTAAAACTCCCAGAAAAAACAGGATGCCGCGACTAGCAGCCAGAGTAACATGGTGCTCCAGTAGGCTAAGGGTTCCTGTGCGCGGTAAAACTTTCGGTGTAACCAGGCGCTGCCGCTGAACAGGTCATAAGTGACCCAGAGCAGTAGTATTACTCCCAAACTGTAAGCCAGAGTCATAGTAAACTCCTATCGGATGTTAGTTGGTTGTTAAAGAATTGAGGAGATGTTGCGCCGCAATACAGGCCGGTTGACGGTAGCGTTGGTTTAGCCCTAAGGGCGCAAGAGAATCGAGGTTGAAATAGAGGGAAATAAGGCCAAAAGAAACCGCCTCAAGATCCTGATCGGCTGATTTTGGGTGATCACTTTTCAGGATAAGGGTTATGTCGTCGGTAAAACGCTGCATCCATTCCTGCATCCGCAGACGCAGGACTTTGTCGCGAGCGGATGAGAAAATAAGGGACTCAATCACCAGAATATACTCCGCATCACTGTACTGATCGCTGAACAGGCCTTGCAAGAGATGGTCGCAACGATTGCGCGCCGGTAAGGCATCGATAAAGCCGCGCCATTGCTGCAATGATTGTTCGAGTACACGGTCTACCAGCAAAGATTCCAACGCTTCACGGTTACCGACAAAGTGACGAACCAGGCTGCGTTTTAGGCCGGATTCTTCCGCGACTCGTTCCAGAGTGCTGCCATCGAGGCCATAGCGAGCAACGCATCGGTAAAAGGCATCGAGGATCTCTTCGGTGCGCTCCTCTTTCTTGCTTGGACGGCCCATTTTATTACTCCAGATAGATTGTCATTATCGGCAGTTTACTCTATCGTTATTTATTGTCAACTATGACAACAAATAACCGGCGGCTGAGCGGTTCGGCTGTTTGCGGTATATCTGAATGAATCTACGAGGAAAGAAAATGACCCGGACAATAATGGAGGCCTATCGGCAATCGGCTCAGGTGTCTCTTAAGCAGGCCTGCGGTTTGCCATTTGCTGTCTACCACGACCCGGCTGTGTACGAGGCTGAGGTTGAGCAGGTTTTTTTGAATGACTGGATTTTTGCCTGTGCTGCCGACAGGTTGGCCATCGCGGGGGATTACTTTGCTATGGATATCGCTGGTGAGCCCCTGATCCTTATCAAAGGACAAGACGGCGAGTTACGGGCGCTTTCAAATAGCTGTCGTCATCGGGGGACGCCGTTGCTGGAGCAAGGCTTTGGTCGGCTATCGAAAAATATCGTCTGTCCCTATCATGCCTGGACGTTTGACGATAAGGGCTCGTTCAGGGGTGCGCCTCTGACAGGAGACGTTGTCATTGAGAAAGACGAACACTGCTTGGCGCGGTTCGCGGTGGCATCCTGGAATGGGCTGATTTTTGTAAATCTGTCAGACTCTCCCCTGCCCTTCGCTGAAAAAATTGCAGGGGTGGATGACTACCTGTCGTTGTTTGAACTTCAACGCTTTCAATACTCCTACCAAATGCCTGTGGAACACTGGCAATGCAATTGGAAGCTGGCCGTGGAAAATGGTATCGAAAGCTACCATCTGTTCAAGGTACATAAGCAAACTCTGGAGACAACGACGCCAAGCAAGCAGGCATATTACGTCGCCGGAAACGCTGAATGGGCGTTGACCGGTGGAACGATCAAGGATAAACGTAACTCAGTGACCAAGTGGTTAAGCGGATATTACCCGGAAATTTGTCACCATTATTTGCTGCTCTTCCTGCCACCTTCATTTATTGCCGTGATTACCTGCGATGGATTGAACTGGATCCAGATTTTACCGCAAGGCCCCGAGCAATGCCGGCTGGTCCCCGGAGGGTTGTTGGAGCAGAAAGTCAGTGATTATAGGTCACCGGAATTTCAGTTTGTCGAAGCCTTTCTGGCTGAGGACAGGAATATTTGTGAGAGGGTTCAAGGTGGGATGCGTTCCCGGAAAAGCCAAGGGGGGAAACTGGTCAGTATGGAGAAGATACTGGTCGATTTTCGCCAATACCTTTCCAGTCGATTATTTCAGACCGTCCCGGACGGGTTTGTTGAAACAGAGCGTGCTGCGGTTTTTTTAAAGCTGTAATGGCTTTTCTTTAGTATGGCATTACGCCGCAATGCCATTGTAAAACAGAAAAAATTATACCCTTGAAATATTTCTATAAAGTTAATTTGTTATAAAACCTTTTTGAACTGCAGCCAGGTCGGTGTTGGCTGACTTGATTGATTTAGTGTTTATCGCTACCTCGGCATTTGGCCCTGATTGTTAATAAGGAAACACCTGAATGTCCGCACAACAAACTTCGAATCAAGGCAGCGTTATCGAAGTGTTTATCACCTTTCTCAAATTAGGCTTAACCTCTTTTGGCGGCCCGGTCGCCCATTTGGGATATTTCCATCGAGAGTTGATAGAGCGCCGGCAGTGGTTGGGTGAAAGCCAGTTCGGTCAATTGCTCGCCATTTGTCAGTTTTTGCCGGGGCCAGCCAGCAGCCAGCTGGGCTTTGCTCTGGGTTTGTTGCGTGCGGGATGGTTGGGGGCCTTAGCGGCCTTTGTTGGCTTTACGCTGCCTTCGGCGCTGTTGATGATTGGCTTTGCCTCGATACTGTCCTGGCTATCTGGTCCCTTGGCCGAGGCGGCAATCGATGGTTTGAAACCGGTGGCCTGTGCGGTGGTGGCCGATGCTGTTTGGGGTATGTCGAAAAAACTCTGTCCCGACCGGCAGAGACGAGGTATCGCTTTGTTGGCGATCTGTACGTTGTTGTTGATGGATTCGGTTTGGGCGCAACTGCTTGTGGTGGTTGGGGGCAGCTTGGCCGGTGCACTGCTGTGCCGGATCTCACAGGAAGAGACGAGTGGCCATATTCGGGTTGCCTACGGCAAGCGAACCGGATTGTTAATCTTGTTCGTTTTTCTGGTGTTGCTCTGCGGTCTGGCGTTGGCGCCGGCAGAAATGTTTTCTGTCGCCAATGCGTTTTTCCAGGCCGGCGCACTGGTCTTCGGCGGTGGTCATGTCGTGCTGCCGTTGCTCGAAAATTCGGTGGTCGCAAATGGTTGGATAAGCAATGAGAGTTTTCTTGCCGGTTACGGTGCTGCGCAGGCAATACCGGGACCCATGTTTGCCTTTGCTGCGTACCTGGGTGCGCTGATTCCGCTAGCGCAAGCGCCCTGGCTTGGTGCCTTGGTCGCGCTGGTGTGTATTTTTTTACCCGGCTTTCTGCTGTTGGTGGCCGTGTTGCCATGGTGGCAGTCATTTTACAGGAATTCGGCGGCTCTGAACGCCATTGCCGGTTTGAACGCCGCAGTAGTTGGGATTCTGGGCGCGGCTCTGTATGACCCTGTGTTTACTTCCGGTGTGGCATCGAATGTCGATCTGACCATTGGCATCATCGGCTTCGGGTTATTGACCCTGTGGCAACGCTCGCCCCTATGGGTAGTCATCTGGTGCGTGGCGGCCAAGCTGTTGCTTGTGACGATTTAGTGGCTCGGGATTGTGATGGTCAAAAAGTGACGGATGCTAATCAAAATCCATACTAACTAAAGTGAAGAATCGTCAGAATATTTTACAAGCCTTAGGGCGGGCAGTAGGTTGGCGAATAAATTCATCTTATAAATTAACAGCTTAAAAGAATTGGTGTGAACTTTGCGCTTAGGCCAGTTCAAACAAAGTTGATTTAGAGGATACAACATGAAAAAAGGATTTTTTTTGATAGCGATGCTGCTGTGCAGTGTTAACGTGCATGCGTTGGCCATGTCCTACACGGGTAATTTTAGCAATGATGATGCGCGTTTTTATACCAGCTTCACTGTCACTCAAGAATCGACGGTCAACCTGACCTCCTGGGGTTATGCGGGAGGCACCAATGGCGCCGGGAATGTGATCGCGGATGGTGGCTTTGACACCCAGCTGTTTCTGTTCGATAGCGCTGGTGATCTGGTAGAGGATGATGATGATGCTTCTAATGTGAACTCGGCATCATCAGGAAATTCTTGGGATGCACTGCTCTCGTTGATTTTGGATGCCGGTTCCTATGTCGCCGTACTAACGCAATATAATAACGATTTCGAATCGGGTGACCTCTTTACCGGGGTTTGGTCGGGAGCTGGTACCTCAAATTTTGTTGATGATGATAACAATCAACGCACCTCGGCCTATGCGTTTGATATTTCAGGTGAGTTTGTCAGTGATGTAAGAGCGACAACGGTGCCCGAACCGGAAACACTGGTTCTGTTCGCCCTGGGCCTTCTTGGAATAGGTGCTGCAAAACGGAGAAAGGCCTCGTAACAGGTCGCTTGTTTAAAAATACATTTATGTTACTGGAAAAGCCCCGGCCTTGGTCGGGGCTTTTTTATTGACAAACTTAGGGCACCTCTGATGAATGACTGGGTTGGAGTGTTCACGGTATAAGCGTGGGTTGAATTGGAGTTAGATCTCGCTGCAGGAGGAGCCAAACGAGAAGCAACTGAAGCAACGGTGGTGCTTCATACTGACTCGTTCTTGCATTACGGCGCGCAGGCTGGTGCCCTGGTTATAGTCGACGTCATCGTCGACCAATGTGCACGAATAGATACCCAGCTGACCCTGCTTCTTGACGATCATCTTACTGAACGCGCACATAAACTGTTGTCGACTCTGCTCGTTCTGATACTGGGTCATACAGTTTTCGGTGACGGCCGGCACCTCGGCGCTGGCACCGGGGGGCAGAAAATCGGGGAAGGCCACCAGGCGTAAATTTTCGTCCAGGCCATAACGGCGAAACAGTTCCCGATACTGAGCTTCTACCGCGGGCGTATCTTCGTCGGCTGCCATTTGCCGGGCGACCGACAGGTGAAAGCCCAGCTCCTGCAACAACTGCATGCCTTCCATCGCCATGTGAAAGCTGCCTTGGCCACGGCCAGCGTCGTGTTCCGCTGCTTGCGGGTGGTCGAGGCTGACTCGGAAAGCAACCGGATGTTCGCACTCCAGCAGCTGATGGAGCTGCTTACGGCGCTGGTGCAGGGGCTCGGTCGCATTGGTCAGTACCAGACAGGGACGCAGGTTGGCGGCGTACTCGAGTACTTTGATAATCTGTCTGGCGACAAAGGGTTCGCCGCCAGTGAAGGAGAATTGCTCGACCCCAAGTTCTATGGCTTCGTCCATATAGGGTTTCACTTCATCAAACTGGATCAGTTCGATGCGCTTATCGGCCGGACCGGAGCCTTCCAGGCAAAAGTCGCAGGACAGGTTACAGGCTGTACCTGTATGGAACCAGAGCTCCTTGAGCTGGTGAGGCTGGATGTAGCCTCGCTTCTCGCCGGATGGGGTATAGTTCCAACTGTCATAGTTGTCCGTACTAACGGTGTTGATCATCTGCATGCCGGGCCAGCGTCCTTATAAACTATGGTAATTCTTAAACTATGCTATTTCGCACGTGGTGTACGAGGTTTGAGAGTATGACCCTCGATTGGGCAATTGGCTTTCAGGCTATCCTGCCTGATTTTCAGGAAAGCGTCATCATTTGCCCAGCTGGCAGGTGTCCGCCGTGTTAGCCAACAACCAGCGTGGTTTTCTTGAACAGTGCCTGGGCCGGGCATTGAAGACCGAGGTAAGCATTCAATCGATATCGCCAGTCAGTGGAGGTGATATCAATGGTGCCTGGCGATTGAGCACCACGGCAGGCTGTTTTTTTGTCAAGCACAACACCCAAGCAGAGAATCAAAATTTTGCTACCGAAGCGAACAGTTTAAGGGCGTTGGCGCGCTGTGAAAGTATGTTGGTCCCCCGAGTCATTGCTTGCGAGCGCGGGCAGGGGGATAACTACTTGCTGCTGGAATATCTGTCACTGCGCCCGGGCAATGGTTCCGCGCTGGGCAAAGCCCTGGCCTGCTTGCATCGACAGCATACCGGGGAAGCCTATGGCTGGCCCGAAGACAATTTTATTGGCCGGACGGTCCAGCGCAACAAGTCGATGCCGAGCTGGGCTAGCTTTTTTGCTCGCTGCCGGATTGAGCCACAGCTTATCCTGGCTAACCAGCGCGGGGCGAATCTGGGTGAGCCCGAGTTCTGGGTAGTACGGGTTGAAGCCTTATTGGCGAATCATCAGCCTGAACCCTCCCTGCTTCATGGTGATCTTTGGGCGGGCAACGCGGCCCTGAGTGATAAGGGCGAGGCAGTGCTATTTGATCCGGCCAGTTACTATGGCGATCGTGAAACCGATCTGGCGATGACACAGCTGTTCGGTGGTTTTGACCATGACTTCTACCGTGCCTATCAGGCGGAATGGCCCTTGCCAACTGACTGTGCACAGCGGCAAACCCTGTATCAGCTGTACCATGTACTGAACCATTTCAATCTGTTCGGGGGCTTTTATCGTGACCGGGCCCTGTCGATGCTCGAATTGCTGCCAGGCTGACCGGTTCCGTCCCGAGAATGATATATAACGCTTTGGTTCAAGGCTCGCGTTGTAATGCAAATTTGATCGTAAAGAGATCGCGCTGCTGCACTATACCTAGAGTGTTCGAGCAGATTATGGCGGCGGGCTTGTTGGTAATTATTGCCGATAGGGCCGTCGACCGATGTTGCTTCAGGAGAGATCGCTGCGTGCGGAGGGAGCGCCATGGGAAAACCAATTCTGTTGTTTCTGGATGGGAGCTGGGGACAATTCAGGAGAGTGCCTGCCAAGGGTAATCTGGTTCGACTGAAGCAGATGGTCATGCTGGCAGACGGGGTGGTGCCGACACACAACCCTGCCATTTATTATGACGATGGCAACGCAGCAGCCTGGCATTGGAAAAGCTGGACAGGGCTTGGGGCCCTGCAGCAGGTGGAGCGTGCTTATGATTACCTGGTAACGCACTTCGAGCGCGGCGATCAGCTGTACTGTTTCGGCGCCAGTCGAGGCGCCTGGGCGGCACGCAACCTCTGTGGCTTTATCGATCGGGTGGGCTTGTTGCCGATGAGTCGTCGGGAGCAACGCCGTCAGGCCTATCAATTGTACCGGGCCGAGCAGCGGCGCCCTTTATCAGTGGATGAGCGGAAGACTTATGAATCCTGTTATCGCTGTAATGCCATGCCGGAAATTCGCATGCTTGGACTCTGGGATACCCTGGGCGCCAATGGTATTCCTGTCCCGGGTTTGACGCAGCTATCGTCCCGGTTGGGCTGGTGTTTGGGGCGTCAGTCGGCGGTGCCGGTTGTACATGCCGCCCGGCAAGTGTTGGCGATTGACGAGCAGCGTTCGTTTTATCCACCGTCCCCCTGGCTCACCCAAGGCTCGGAAATGGGCCAGCATCCTGAGGTGGAACAGCTCTGGTTTACCGGCAGTCATGCCGATGTGTGTGGTTATGGTGATCCTTATCTGGGAGACCGTAGCCTGTTATGGATGGCCGAAGAGGCCAGTCAGGCTGGCACACCCCTACGCGAAGAGGCGCTTCAGGGGCTGCGTTTTCGTATCACCCGAGAAGAACAGCACAGTGATGCCCAGGCGTTGAAGCAGGGGCATTCACCCCAGGTGACCCGGGAGTTTGGTCTCTTTCACCGTCTGTTCGAGCGCTTTGGCTGGGACGCGGAACCACGAACCATTGGCTATCGACAGCGAGCCGAACAGGGTATGGAGCCCATATTGGGTGAGCTGGTGCATCCCAGCGTGGATAGAGTGATCGGTATCAAGGGCGGCTTTTATCGGCCCAGAAATCTGCTCAATGCTCTGGCCACCGGGCAGGTGCGTTTTGCCGCTGGTTACGAGCCACAGTACTGCACCCAGTATTACCCGGAAAGTGAACGACGCTCAGGGGAGCGCGAGTCCTGCCTCGAGCTGGCCGAGCTCAGTATCGGCGGGAATAGCATCGAATGCCTGGTGCTGGATCGTTCGGAATCAGGGTTGGGGATCAGCTGCAAAATGGCCTTGCAACAGGGTGAAGTCATCGATCTCACCGAATCTCGGGACCCGCGTAAAGCACGTATCATGTGGGTGCATGAAGAGCGAGCGGGGATCGCCTTTGCAGCCTGATCCCCGATGCGTTGCTGTGCTCCTGACTGATCTTCTTGTGCGACTACCCCGTAATTTTACGCCATAGTGCGCGGCTGATCATTCGCACCTTGGTATTGAGCGGCATCCGTTTCAGGTTGGTGCTGACCGCTCCGCTGGTGAAGCAGGTCGATTTGCTGTAATCCACCCGCACATCGAGAATAACGGGGTGCCCCTGGCTGCAAAGGTTCAGGGCTTCTTGCAGGGCAGAGTCGATACTATCGTTGTTGTCGAGGGCTACATATTCCACGCCAGTGGCCTGGGCCACGCCGGCGATATTGAGCCCGGTCAGCAAGGTACAGGTCTTGCGGTTATAGGGAATCTGCTGGGCCTGGGCTATCTGGGACAACTCGCCATCATTGAACACCACATAGAGCGCAGCCGCTCCCAGTGAGTTTGCGGTCACTAACTCCATGCAGGTCATCATAAAAGCGCCATCGCCGATAATGCCAACGACCTGTTGTTCGGGATTGGCCAGTTTGGTGGCGGTGGTGGCCGGTACGGCATAGCCCATGCAGTTGAAGTCGGTCGGTGAGATAAAGTGCCCCACCTGGTTAATTGGCATCAGTTCGGCGGTCAGGAAGGTGTGGTTACCATCGTCGGCGACCACCCAGGCATCGTCCGATAACTGTTGGCGCAGACCTTTGAAAAAGCGGGCAGGATTGACGCGATCACCACTGTCGTGGGCATACCACTCTTCCAGGAATGCCTGTTTACTGCTGGCGATGGTTTGACTTAACTCTGGGCTGTGGGTTTTCGCTTCCAGGGCTTCCAGCTTTTCACGCAGGCGCGCCAGAATCTCGGTAGCATCACCCTCAAGAGCAACCGTGGCCGGGAAGTTGTTGTTCAGTACCGCCGGATTGATATCGATATGCACCAGTTGTTCCGGCACAGGCATCCCGAAACTGCCGGTGGCAATCTCGCCAAAGCGGGTGCCGACGGCCAGCAAGCAGTCGCAGTCGGCGAAGGCTTGTTGTGACGCGGGAACGGCGTGGGGGCCAAAACTCATGCCGGTATGTAATGGGTGGTTGGCAGGAAACACACTCAGCCCTTGCAAGGTGGTGCAGACCGGAGCGTTCAGCCGTTCGGCAATGGCGATGCTGTGTTCGCTGGCGGCCATGGCGCCCCAGCCGAGAAACAGTCCTGGCTTTTTGGCCTGATGCAGTAACTGGGCGGCGCGCTCCAGTGCGGCATCGTCAACCTTTGGCGTATCTAGCGGCGCGGGCTCGAAGTCGGGAAGCTCATTCACCTCGCCGAGATCGAGCTGGATATTCACGGGTATTTCGACAAACACGGGTCCGGGTTCGCCGCGGGTGGCCACACGATAGGCTTCATACAGGGTGGGAATGACCTCGGCGTGAGAAGCCACTTTCCAGGTACCCTTGGTAATGGGGGCCAACAGGCTGTGTTGATCCATATCGTGCAGCTGGTACCGGTAGTCGGAATCGCTGCGAATGCCGCCGGCGATCACCAGCATGGGAATGCCATCGAGAAAGGCTTCACCGATACCACTGGCAGCATGGGTGACCCCTGCTGCAGGAACGATCAGCATGGTGCCGATACTCTCGGAGGTTCGGCTGATGGCGTCGGCCATAAAGGCGCCGCCGCCCTCGTGAGTGACCAATACTGGAGTCACCTGTTCCGACTTGTTGAGTTCATCGTAGAGCTCGGTGTTGTGTACACCGGGAATACCGAAAGTATGGCTTACACCAATTTGTTCGAGGGCGTAACGAGCGAGCCAGGCACCAGATTTTTTCATTGTTGTTGTCCGTCTGTGTTTGCAGTTAGGGGTTAAGGGTAATGTGCTGAGCGGCGTTGCGCGCGGTCAGAATGCAGCCCGAGAGAAAGGTTCCTTCCAGGGAGCGAAAGCCGCTGGCGCCGCCGCCACCGAAACCGGCCGCTTCGCCAACGGCGAACAGGCCGGGAATGGGCTGTCCGCTGGCGTCCAGTACACGACTTTGCAGATCGGTTTGAATCCCGCCCAGGCTTTTACGGCTGACCAGGCGAAGTTTCATAGCGATCAGTGGGCCGCCTCCAGATCCGCGTATAGGCTTCGGCTGACAGGTCCGAATCCGGTCTGGACGCCACTTGCGAGCATGCTCGATACGCCGCAGCTGGTCGTCGTTAAACAGGGCCTTGCCGCGACGGATGCGTTGGTCATACTGCTCCAGCATCCGATCGAGCCGGGTGGCGTCAATGTAGGGTTGGTCGGTCAGGTTGTTCATCTGCGCTGCCAGCTCGTCGATGTTCTCGGCGACCAGGAAATGGTCGCTCTCGCGTTGCATTTGACGAACCAGTCGATGGTTACCCAACAGGGTTTCCTTAAGAAAGGAAACCAGCTTACGGTCCCGAATATGGATGTTGTGTTCGCTGCCGGAAATAGCAAGCTCTCGCGCCGCAATGCGCCAGTTACACAGCTGCCAGGTCCAGGGCTTCTGTTGTTGACTCACCTGTTGGCACAGATAGTTGGTATCGAACCCGGTCACCAGAGGCTCGGGGCCAATGCGTTCGCCACGGTGGTTCAGCCAGAGGGCGGATTTGCAGGGAATCAGGCTCAGGCCATGGCCCGGGAAGTGGGGCTTCGGATGAGGAATGCCGGCGGCGTAGTTCCACATATTATCCAGGTGGGTCAGGCGACCGCCAAGCTGATCGATCTGGTCGTGCACATGGCCGTCGGCAAAGGGGTGCGCCCCATTGAGAATCTCTGACGGGGGCTGGCCCCAGGGTCGATGCCAGTTCTGTTTTACCCGTTCGATATTGCCGTTGATCCCGCCTGTGGCGACCACAAGCTGTTCGGCATCGACCTGGAACCCACTGCCATCCTGTTCATCGATGCCCTCACAACCCCGTTGTTGAGCGTCGCAAATCAGGTCGGAGGCTCGATGGCGGTGCAATAGGCGCAATTGGCGTGCGTTAGGGTGGTTTTTTAGTTTGGCGATCAATACTTCCACCAGATGCCAGCCGGTACCCCAAAGCACGTGGTAGCGAGGCACTGAATTACCGGGAACATAGAGACCCCGTTCGACCCAGTTGACTGCCGGGAAAAACTTCAGGCCTTGTGTGCGAAGCCAGTGGTAGATCTGTTCCAGGGAGTTTTCGGTGTAATGGCGGGCCCAGGCTTTGGGCCAGTGATCGTCTTTATCGAAGCGGGCAAAGCTGTGCCAGTCACTTAGCGCCAGTTCCGGCGAGTCGGCTATTTTCATGCGCCGCTGTTCTGGTGTGTTAACCAGAGCCATGCCTCCGAAGGCCCAACGTGCCAGTCCGCCCAAGCGTTCCGGAGTGTCCCGGTCGATCAAAATGATCGGTTGGTTGCGGTCCAGTAGTTCCAGTGCGGTAACAATACCCGCAACACCACCGCCGATGATCAGGGTGTGACATTGATAAGAGGACATAGTAATCGCCCGTTATTGTTTGACTTCATTCTGTGACAGACTGAGCGTCGCTGCGATAGTAAAAATAGCCTAACGGGGGGATGCAGTGACAGAAACCAGCATTGATCTACTTATCGGACGCCTCTACCGTGCGACCTCCCGGGTGGAGCTGGATCGCTACCGGCGTTGGGCTCTGGAACAGCTACGGGAGCTGGTTGCCTTCGATGGCGCTATCTGGAGCAGTGGTCATGCCAGCACCATGAGCTTTTATAACCACACGCTGATGGGTGTTCCCGCTGAGCTGGTGGATGAACTGCTCCGCTTGCGGGATATCAATCCGTTGACCAATGCCCTCATCAGCCACCCCGGTGAGCCAGTGGATATGGCCGAGGTGATCGATGATAAGGCGTTTTATCAGTCCCCCATCTACCATGAGTGTTTTGAGCCCCATGGCATCCAGCGCATTCTCAGCTCGCTGCATCTGGACCAGCGCAGTGGCCTGATCACCCTGCTGACGCTCTATCGTTTTTCCCGGGACAAGCCCTTTAGCGAGACCGATAAGCAGGTGCAGCGACGCATGCTCTATCACCTGTTAAGTGCCGCTTCGCACAACTGCCTGTTGCACCTCGATCGGCATCAGCCCGCCAACCCGGACAGTGTCACCGCTCTTTGTGATCGTCACGGTATCTACCATGAGGTTCAGCAGGATTTTATCGATTGTATGGAGCATTGCTTTCCCGGCAAGACTTCCAGCCGATTACCCTTTGATATCGAGCAGGGACAAGGCGTGTTGGAGGAGTTGGGCTATAGCCTGCAACAGGAGGCCATCGGAGATCTGTACTGTATCGATGTCTGGCCCCGGGGACCAATGGATCAGTTAACCCTGCGCGAGCGGCAGGTGGTTGAGGCGATCTGCCGTGGCCAGACCTTCAAAGCCACGGCGCGCCAACTGGGACTTTCACCCTCGACAGTATCGAATCATCTCTATCGTATTTACCAGAAGCTGGGGGTAACCAGCCGCAATGAGCTGGCTACCCTGGTGGTTGATCGATAAGGATGATGATCAGATGGCGTCAACCAACTGCTGAGGCTCCACGCGTTGGGTATAATCCGCGTTAACGAAGGCGTAAGTCACATTGCCGTCGCTGTTGATCACGTAGCTGGCGGGAACGGGCAGTTTGAAACTGTCTTCGCCGTTATGTGCGACCACATCAATGCCGAACTTGTCGTAAATACCACGGATAGACTCCGGCAGTTCGAACACCAGGCCAAACTGTTCCGCGACCTGATTGCCCTGATCGCTCAGAATCTCGAATTCCAGGGCATTTTTTTCCGCCGTAGAGAGCGAACTGTCCGGGGTTTGTGGTGAGATGGCTACCAGTTGCGCTCCTTTGGCCTTGATCTCCGGCAGGGCGGCTTGCAGGGCACCCAGTTCAAAGTTGCAGTAAGGGCACCAGCCGCCGCGGTAGAAATTGAGCACTACAGGACCTTGCTTGAGCAGGTCATAGAGACGTACCGACTGGCCATTGGCATTAGGCAGGTTGATGTCGGGCACTGAATCACCGACGGCCAGAGCCTGGGCTTCGATGCCGGTGGCAACCAGATCCCGGGTGGCGCCGTTCATGATCTCCAGAAGTTCGGCGGGGACTTTCTGTTTTTTCTGGACTTCGTAGGCAGCAATCTGTTCGGTTAAGGTGGTCATCGATGGGCTCCAGATTTTCAGAGTAAAGGGGAAATAATTGTTTTTGAGTGATCGTTCAATCATACTCTAACCATTATTGATCGAATACTCAAATACTCTGGTATACACTTGGGTTCTTATTTGATGAGTGAGGTGAGCGGAAAATGGCCCGTCCAATAGAGTTCGACCGTGATCAGGTACTGGATAAGGCAATGGCCTGTTTCTGGCAAAGTGGCTACGAAGCCACTTCCATTTCTGATCTTGTGGAAGCGACTCAGCTCAAGCCCGGCAGCCTTTACGCGGCTTTCACCAACAAGCAAAACCTGTTTCTCCTGACCCTGGAACGCTATGCAGGGCAAAGCCTTACTCGTATCGAAGAGCGTTTTACCCAGGCCTCTGATGCGCTCAGTGGTATCGAGTCGTTTTTAGGGCATATGGGCCAGGATTGCAGTAATGATCGGGAAGGACGGGGCTGCCTGCTGGTCAATAGTTTGCTCGAGTTTGCTTCCGCTGACCCTAAGGTGCACCAGCAGATTCGAGTGTATCTGGACCGTGTGGAAGTGTTGTTACGTCAACAAGTGCAGCGTGCCATCGATACCGGGCAATTGGCTTCCGGCCGCAGTGCGGCGCAACGCGCGGCCTTCCTGCTGACCGGTATCTGGGGTATGCGGGTAATGAGTGCCCGACAGCCTGAGCCGGAAAGCTATCAATGCATTACCGAGCAGTTGCTGGCCGCTATTCGCTAGCAAAACCCGCTTGCAGGGTTTCTATCTGCTCCTGCAATTCCATCCATTGTTCTTCACAGCGTTCGCATTGTTCGCGATTGCTGGCTTGCAGGGCCAGGGTTTCCTTGAGATTTTCCCGCTGCCCTTCTTCGTATAAAGTGCTATCGGAAAGTTGCTGCTCGATTTGTTCGCTTTGTTGATGCAGGCTGTCGAGCTGCTTCTCCAGCTTTTGTAATTGATTGCGCAAAGGGCTCAATAGCTTTCGCTGTTCGGCCTGGCGGCGTTTCAACTCTTTCCGGTCGACAGGCGCTGCGTTTGTGCTATCTGCGGTGGCCTCAGCTTTATCCTCAAGGCGACGTTGGCGTGCCAGCCAATCCGAATACTGGTCCAGGTCTTCGTCGTAGGGCTGGGCGCAACCATCGCTGACCAGCCAGAGTTCATCCGTAGTGTTACGGATCAGATGACGGTCGTGGGAAACTAGCACCATAGCCCCCTGATGTTCCTGTAAGGCCAGTGTGAGAGCGTGTCGCATTTCCAGATCGAGGTGGTTGGTGGGCTCATCGAGCAGCAACAGATTGGGTTTTTGCCAGGCAATAATGGCCAATGCCAGACGGGCTTTTTCTCCGCCCGAAAAGTGGCGAATAACATCGCTGGCCTGATCTCCGCGAAAGTTAAACCCGCCCAGAAAATCTCGTAATTGCTGCTCGCGGGCGTCGGGAGATATACGCTGCAGATGGAGCAATGGGCTGGCATTATCATCGAGGCTATCAATCTGGTGTTGGGCAAAGTAACCGATACGCAGATGTTCACCGCAACTGCGCTCGCCTGCCATAACGGCTAGCTGTCCCGCCAGCGATTTGATCAGGGTCGATTTTCCTGCGCCGTTGGGGCCCAGCAAGCCAATGGCACTGCCGGGATGAATGCTCAGGTTTACATTTTTCACAATGGCTCCATCGCCATAACCCAATGCAGCCCGATCCAGGGTGATTAACGTGGAAGAGATTTTATCGGCTGGAGGGAAGATAAAACTGAAGGGTGAGTCAACATGAGCTGGCGCAATCTCCTCCATTCGGGCCAGGGCTTTGATCCGGCTCTGAGCCTGCCGGGCTTTGGTTGCCTTGGCGCGGAAGCGACGAATATAACTTTCTATATGGGCACGTTGCTGTTGCTGTTTCTCGAAGCTGGCTTGCTGTTGAGACAACTGTTCCGCTCGCAGTTTCTCAAACGCACTGTAGTTGCCACGGTAAAAATTAATCCGCTGGCGTTCGATATGAGCGATCTGGTCGGTTACGGCATCGAGAAAATCCCGGTCGTGAGAAATCACCAGCAAGGTGCCGGGGTATTGTTTGAGCCATTGCTCGAGCCACAAGATAGCATCGAGATCGAGGTGGTTGGTTGGTTCATCGAGCAACAGTAACTGTGAACGACACATCAGGGTACGCGCCAGGTTCAGGCGCATCCGCCAGCCCCCGGAAAATTCCCGTACATTGCGTGCCAGATCGTCGTTGGTGAAACCGAGTCCGCTGAGTAGCTTGCTAGCGCGGGTTTTTGCGTTGTAGCCATCGATAGCAGACAGTTGTTCGTGCAGCGGGGCAATACGATCATCCCGATGTTGTTGTTCTGCTTCCGCCAGTTGTTGTTCGATCGCCCTGAGTGGTTTATCTCCATCAATGACATAATCGATGGCACTTCTCTCCAGAGCAACGATCTCCTGTGCCATATGAGCGATATCGTCCGGAGACGGCACGGACAAGTCACCGCTGTCGAGGTGCAGCTCACCTTGCAATAACGCAAACAATGAAGACTTGCCGCAGCCATTGGCGCCAACCAGACCAACGTGTTGACCGTGGTGGATGGTGAGCGATGCTTCCTCCAGCAAGGGTTTACCACCCCGAAGCAGTTCTGCATTTTGCAATCGAATCATGATATGCGCTCTCTGGCGAAATAAGGCATCAATAAAAAAGGGGCTATCGCCCCTTTTTGTTATGACTCCGGATAACTCAGGCGTCGGTCTTGGGGTCAAATACCTGTCGGCTTTCGACTGCGACATCGGCTTCCGCTGGCTTTTCAGAGGAAACCGCTGCAGGTGCCGGCGATACTGTCACAGGCTTTGTTGCCTTCTTTTTGCTGGCGGCTTGCTTGGCCTGTTTCGCGGCAGCTTTTGCTTCCCGTTCAGCTTGCTTGCGAGCCTTTTCGGCTTCCCGTTTTTTCTTGGCCTGCTCGCGTTTACGAGCCGCTTCCGCCTTGGCTTTTGCCTTGGCTTTTTTCTCTAGTGCTTTTTGCTCGTCGGCCTTCTGCTTGGCGAAAGACTTTTCGAACTTCTCCGCAGCGGCTTTTTGTGCAGTGAAATAGGCTTGCTCGGTTTTTGCTGCAGCCAGGTTGTTTTTGGCTTCGACAAGCAATTCGGCAGCCGTCACTAATTCCGCACGTAGCTGTTCGGTTGCTTGTTTGGCATTGGCCAGTTGTTTAACCGTGGCGGCGGTTTTTTTGGTGCGATTCTTGGCGGCAACCTGCTTTTGTTTTTCTTGGCTCTTAACCAGTTTTTGCTTCAGGCGATCCCGAGCAACGTTGGTTTTAGCCAGGTCTTTTTCAGCGTCGCTGAGTTTTTTAGCCCGGGCCTTGTCGAGTTGCAGATTCAACTTGTCGATCTGTTTTTGCAGGTTGGCAATCGGATCGACAGCTTTGGGGGAAACTGCTTTTTTGACGGCTTTGGTTTTTGTGCTGACTTTGGTTTTAGCTCGGGTAGTTTTGCGAACGGCCATTACTGCTCCTGGAACGGTTGAAATCTGACCTGCGCATTATACGTTTTGGATCGGCAATATCCAGTCTGGGCCATGATGTAAATGTTGTTCTGAAAGGCAGCAATTAGGGTTTTTAAAAACTGAACCTAGCCCGCTTGTTGTCGGGAATGGGCGAGTTGCTCAATCCAGGCGATTAACGGTTGCCAGTTTTCACAGTCGCGTTGAATTTTTCGCCCGCGTAATTCATGCACACCTTCACCGTTTTCGGAAGCGGCGACGTAGTTTTGCGTGTCACGTAAGGTGGTCAAATAGGGAATCGACAGGCAGTTCAGGAAGGCCTTTAATTTTTCCTGGCTGATCGTGTTGTGCCGAACCCGATTGGCCACCACACAAATGCGTCCGGGTCGCTGTAAATGCTCCGGAGTTAACATTAATGTTTTAATAAATGAGGCGGCGGCTCGAATATCGATGGAAGAGGGGAGTACGGGTACCAGAATCAAGTCGGCCTGGCGAATCAGGGGGCGAAGGTCCGCTTCTTTAATGGCGGCCGGTGAATCGATGACGACCTTATGGCATTCGTCAGGAAGCCTGAGCTGCCAGCTGCGTGTCTGGTTGACGCTGTGGGGGCGGCAAGCATCGATGCCTCGAATAGCGGGTAAGGTATCGGAGCGTTGTTTTAGCCAGAGTTGGCTGGAACCCTGAGGATCCTGATCGTAAAGTACAACCGATTCTCCCTGGCTGGCAAAGTAAGCGGCCAGATTGGTGGCAATGGTGGTTTTACCGCTGCCACCCTTGGCATTGGCTATGAGTATTCTCAGCGGAGATTGATTCTTGTAGCTTTGCATTGATAGTCCAGATCCGTTGGGAATATGCGTGCGCCCCTACCTACTAGTATGGGTCATTCTGATGAAACTGGGTAGAGGGGAACCAACGCGCCATTTTAGAGACAAAGATTTGCGTTCACTATGTATTTAGTCAATCATGCTTGCCTCTTTTAAGAGTACCCTACCTCTAATAACTAATGGATATTTCTTCATGAAACTCAGAAGCCTTGTTGCAGCTATTGCGTTAACCTCCGGTGTTTCCGGTCTGGCGATGGCCGCTGAACTTTCCACTGATGAACAGAAGCTTAGTTACAGCCTGGGCGCTGTAATGGGTGAGCGTTTGACCGCTGACTTCGACAGCCTCGATGTTGAAGCCTTATCTCAGGGCATCAAAGACGCTATGGCCGGGGGCGATATGGCGCTGACCCGCGAGCAGATGATTGCAGCGATCCAGCAAGCTCAGCAACAGGCTCAGGAACGTGCACAGCAATTGCAGCAAGAGATGGCTCAAAAGAATCTGGACGCGGGCAATGAGTTCCTGGCTGAAAACGGCAAAAAAGACGGTATCACGACTACCGAATCTGGCCTGCAGTATAAGGTTATGACCAAAGGTGAAGGTGCTATGCCTGAGGCCGGCAGTCAGGTCACCGTTCATTATGAAGGTCGACTGCTCGATGGCACGGTGTTCGATAGTTCCTACGAGCGTGGTGAAACCACACAGTTTGGTGTTAATCAGGTGATACCAGGTTGGACCGAAGCTCTGCAATTGATGCCTAAGGGATCGACCTGGGAAGTCTATATTCCGTCCCAGTTGGCTTACGGTCCAGGGGGCATTCCTGGCAAAATTGGTCCTAACGAAGTGCTGGTTTTCAAAGTCGAGTTGGTTGACTTTGAATAATCACTCGGTCGTGTGACCACTAAAAAAGAGGCTTTAGAGCCTCTTTTTTTATGCCGGGACTCAAGTGCCGTGTCGAGGTAAAACCCCAGGCGACAGTGACGATAGAAAGAAGCGGCTTACCTAGAGTCCCAGCTGATAACTGAGGCCGTTTGAACCCAGTGCTCTAACCTTATTGCTAGCGGAATCCCTGGCCAGCGCCATGACCGATACCCCGGTGGGTTGCCACCAGCCACGTTTGGACAGTTGCCAGCGGTGGCTGATATTGCCGCTGGGGATATCAAACAGAAACACTTCGCCACTGGCAGTGCCAAGCAGTAGCTGGTCATCCTGATCGCTAAAGCGAGCGCTGGTATAGGTGCTGCCGCGGCTCATCAGGTCATAGTACTGGTTGAGTTCGTGGACCGGGTCTCCGGTGTTGATATCCCAGATGACGGCTCGGCCGCTTTGGGCCGCCGTCAGGGCGTAGCGACCGTTGGGCGATAGGGCCACGGTGACCAGCTTGTTTCCCAGATCCCAATCCTGAAGCAAACGACCGGTGTTGGTATCCCAGAGTTTGGCGCTGTAGTCATCGGAACCACTGATGGCCAGATTGCCGTCCGGGGTGATATCGACGCTATTGACGATATCCTTGTGCAGCAAGGTGGTCAGGATACCGCCCTCGCGAATGTTGAATAACACCACGCGATTATCTCGCAGGCCGAGCAGGGCCAGCTGGCCTCGTTCGGTCAGCGCCAGATCACGGATCTCGCCGGGGGCACGCCAGAACCCCAGGGATTCGCCGGCCTCGATGGACCACAGAACGATGGTCTGCTGCCCGTCCGCAGTGGCGGCAACGGTGCCGTCTTTGGCGATGTCGCTGGCAACAATTTCGCTGGCCTCTCCGGCCTTATGATTCCAGTTGTAGAGGCGTTCGCCCTGATTCAGATTCCACAGGCTGCCGCCGTGCAGGACACTACCAATCAGGGCCTGTTCGCCCTGGGCGGACAGCGCAGCGCTGTATAGCCCCTGTACCGCCACTTCCTGATTGTGTTCCTCTGATGTGAAGCCGCAACCCGCAAGGCTGAGCGCGCTGACAATCAGAAGATGTTTGGCATTGAGAGGGGTACGTAGTGTCTGGAGCGAGTTGGCGGGCATCAACAATCCCTGTGGTTGATGGTGTCGCCCGCCTCGGCGAGCGACAAATCCGGAGAGGAATCGACTAGGAAGCAACCAGCTCGCGATGAGCATCGTGCAACGATTCGATGAGTTGATCTTCCAGACCAAAGCGTTCTTCCAGGACTTCTCCAATTTGGGACAGTTCCTCGGCCAGTTCGGACGCCTGCTTTTCGCAATGTTCTGCCGATTCGTATCGATCGTTAAACGTCACACACAGCTGGGTAATCTGCTCGATGCGAGGATAGATGCGTTCCAGCAGGCGAATACCAGCGTCGTCGTTAAACTCTCTGGCCTCGGCGGCTAACTGCTCATAGACTTCAAAATGCCCGGCCGATGTGTAGTCGAGAAGTATCTGGCAAAAGCGTTGGATGCGAACAGGGGTCGGGGTTGTATCACCTTCGCGAAAGCCGTTCAGGCCATTGATGTCGCAATAGAGGACAATCAGTTGCTGTCGTTCATTGAGCCAACGGTCGATAATTTCGGAGACACCGCCCCAGCGTTCTTTAGCTGATTTGCAACGTTCCAGCATGGTTTTTTCCCTTGGATTCTATGAGATAAAACGGCGGAGGTTGTGCCCCGACGAACTCTTAGAGTATGCGAGCAGACAGAGGGGGGCAAGTGCTAAAACGTCTAATGGTTTGACCCAGGGACTTGACTTGGTGCAATCAGCTGGAGATCAGGAAAAGAGACGTTCCCGCTGACGAGCGCGGAATAACTCGTACAGGGAGAAGAGAGTAAACAGGCTGAAACAGATCAGCGTCCAGGCAGGGATACTAAGGCCCAGAAAAACCCACTGAACCTCGGCGCAGTCTCCGGTGCCGCTGAGCATAAACTCCAGCACTTCGGTCAGAGGAAAGCTTTCCAGCATATAATCCAGCGGCGGAGCACAGGCCGGAACCTCTTCCGGGGGCAGGCTCTGTAGCCAGAGTTGTCTCAGCGATAACGCCACACCCGACCCGGCCGTCAGCAAGCCAATAAAGGCATAGCGTCGGTAACCGGTGCCGCCAGGGTTATGGAGCGCGGCGACGAGGAAGAGGACGCCCAGGGCAATCACTACGATGCGCTGCATAATGCACAGCGGGCAGGGCTCCAGCCCCATCATATGTTCCATGACCAGCGCCGATCCTATGAGGCCCACGCAACCAAGCATTGCCAGCAAAAACAAGATGCGGGAACGAGGGATGCTCATATGGGATTAACTCCTGGTGCGGGCCGACCCTGGCAATTAATTGAAATGAATATGAATCCTAATCGGACCATACTAAAGGCTATATAGGTATTATTCAAAGGGTCTTAGCGTATAGAATAATGGAATTGATAACCTGCCCACCAGGTTTTTACCGTTGCCAAGCCGGAGCTTCTGATGCGATATCTTTTCCGTACCCTGCTGCTACTGATGCCGTTGTTGATGACCTTGCCATCCTGGGCAGAAGAGGAAGGGGATGAGACGAAGAAGGTGGCGTCGCAGTATATAAGCCTCAAACCCTCGTTTGTCGTTAGCCTTGGAACCCGGTCCTACCTTAAAGCCGACGCTTCCCTTCGCGTTCGTGGTGATGAAACAGTAAAGAAGATTGAGCACCATATGCCATTGATCCGGGACAGCCTGGTGTTGCTGTTCAGTTCGCAAGCCTACACCGATGTAGAGGGGGCCGAAGGCCGTGAAGCCTTGCGTAAGACCGCCCTGCAGATGTTACAGCAGACACTGACCGAAGAGACCGGCAAGCCCCTGGTGGATGACCTGTTATTCACCAGCTTTGTCTTACAGCGTTAATGGCTCAGGGGCTGAGGTTGAGCAGATTGCTGGCCCTGATCTGTAATTCGGGATACAGCGCAATAAAGGCTTGTTCGAGTTCTGGGTAAGCGTTTTCGAGTGCAGGGATGGTGTTCAGTAGCGGCGCACCATGACGAAGGCGCTGGGCCGTGCGCTCTATGGCAAGGCTAACGGTTTTCCGATGATAATAACTGTGCAAAATTCGGTGTTGTTGCATGCGCTCGACAAACTGCTGGGCGTTGGCCGGCATCAGATGTTGATGGGTCTGCAAGTCCTGGTAGCAAGCCTCGCAAAAGTGATCGAACGCCTGCTGATAAAACCGACACCAATGGCGTGCCAGAAAATGATCAAACAGGATATCGATGGCAATGCCGCTGTAACGCCGGTGCTGTGTTCCCAACATTAAGCGGCAATGGGTGATGGCGGGGTCGCGGTCGGTGTGGGCATCGATCGCACGGTGTTGTCGAATGCCCACCTCTATGTCGGGGGCGAAGCGCCCTTGCAAAGGCCCTTTAACAAAGTCCCCCAGAAAACCGCCAATACGGTGTTGCTGGCGGCTCCCTGCCAGAGCCAGGTGCGCCAGATAGTTCATGGAGTATAAGGATCAGGTTTGGGCAAAGTACTGCTCGAGGTAGGTTTCGAAATCGACACTATCAGCCTGTTCTATTTGCGCTTTTTCCTCCAGAGATTGCCTGGCTAGCTGTTTCAACTCATTGGCCTTGGTTTCACAGAGTTTACAAGCACTGAAGCTGCTGTGGTGCTTTTGGGCGATTTGGGTACCGAAGTCGATAAAACTCTGTTGATTGTTTTTCAACGCATCCAAAACCTTTGCAGACGGGGTCAGGGATGGGTCTGCAATTTTGGCGTTTTGCGCCGGCAGGCTGTTGCTGTAGCGTTGGGTATCGTTGGCGGTGTCAAGCAGTTTGGCTGCTCCTCCTATCTGAGTCATCAGACGATTTGCCCAGTCGCTTAGAGCTATCGACTCGCCTTGACGCTGCAGTTCAAGTCCCGGACGTCGTCCTTCATTAACCACCCGATTGTAGTTTCGATCCAGTTCGAGGCACTCCTCCTCATCAATATGAGGGCTATCGGCGAGGGCACAGAAAAGCAGGAAGCTGTCGAGGAAATGGGACTGCTCGGCGCTGATTCCCAAAGGCTCGAACGGGTCCAGGTCCAGACAACGTACTTCGATATATTCCACACCGCGAGCGGCCAGGGCACAAATGGGTTTCTCGCCAGATTGGGTGACGCGCTTGGGTCGAATATTGCTGTAGTACTCATTTTCAATTTGCAGCAAATTGGTGTTGAGCTGCAAGTAGTTCCCCTCGTCGTCGCGTACGCCAATCTGTTGATAGGGTTCATAGGGGGTGCTGATGGCCTGACGCAAGGTTTGCAAGTAAGTGTCGAGGCCATTGAAGCAGATGTTCAGGCTGGCCTGGGCATCGCTCTGATAACCCAGATCACTCATGCGCAAAGAGGTCGCCCAGGGTAAATAAAGGGTGTCGCCATCGAGTTGTTCGAGATCGTGTGGACGACCTTCCAGAAAGCTTTTGCTCAGCGCCGGAGAAGCACCAAACAGGTAGACCAGCAGCCAGCTGTAACGCCGAAAATTTCGGATCAGACGGAAGTAGCCTCGGGATTGAAACGCCTGCAGAGACCCCTGATCGCCGCGTTCCTGTTGCAGGAGTTGCCAGAACCCTTCGGGCAGCGAAAAGTTGTAATGAATGCCGGCAATGGTCTGCATGGCCTTGTTGTAGCGACTGGCCAAACCCTCCCGATAGACCGATTTCATGGTGCCGACATTGGAATCACCGTATTGGGCAACCGGAATCATGGCATCGCCTTCGAGAATGCAGGGCATGCTGTTCACCCATAGCATCTCGTTCCCCATATGCTTGTAGGTGTAGCAATGCAGTTGGCGTAAATGCTCCAGGGCATCTTCGACCTGTTCGTAAACCGGCGTAATAAATTCCAGCAGGGCTTCGGAGTAGTCGGTGGTGATACTGGGGTGGGTCAGGGTGGCGCCCAGCTCGATGGGATGCGGTGTCTGTGCCAGATTCGCGTTGGGGGTTGTCCGCAGGCTCTCTTTTTCGATGCCATGAAGAATGTGCGTAAGTTGCTCGCGGGCAGCCGGTTGGCTGAAGAGCTGCAAAATCTGCTGCGATAGCTGGGGCAAGGGAATAATCCTCGTGGCTGGTCTGGATAGTAGGGGAGCGAATGAGTACTGGGCTATGTCTTGTCGGCAGGCCGCAGGTCTTTTGGCGTGATCAGGGCAAAGGTCGCGCTGGCTTTGGCGATCAGCAAACCCTCTTGTTCAAGTCGCGCCTCGAGCACCGCCGTGCGCGAACCCAGGTGCAACACTTCACTGAAGCAATCCACCGTACCCTCGTGGAGTGGGCGGGTGAAGTTGATCTTGCTTTCCAGAGTGGCGGTGGACAGTCCTTCCGGCGTCTGGGAAAACAGGGCAACCCCCATGGCGGCATCTGCCAGGGAGAACAAGGCTCCGCCATGGGTGACGCCATTAAAATTGCGGGTATGGTCGGCAGTGCTCAATTGCAGGTGAGCGGTACCCTCGCCGACACTGCAATAGCGAATGCCCAGATGCTGACTGTAAGGGCTACCGGCGATCTTGCCGCTCTCCAGTTGCTGTCGCATTTTTGCGCTCACTCGAACCACTCCTGTTGGTTGATGCGCCCATCATACGATCAGGACGCATCAGTGCACAGCCCCCTTTAACGCTTTTTCAACGGTTTGGCGTTCGCGAACAGCTGGGCGAAAGTGCCCTTGTCACCGGCGGCGGGCTTCGATGAATGACTTTGACGCGATGGGCGTTGCTGGTTACCCCGAGGGCGATCGCCACTCGATTTGTGCTCGCTGCGTGCACCGGCTTCGTCGTCGAGTCGCATGGACAGGCCGATGCGCTTGCGCGGTACGTCCACTTCCATCACCTTGACCTTGACGATATCCCCCGCCTTGACCACTTCACGGGGGTCTTTGACAAACTGGTGAGACAGGGCGGAGATGTGTACCAGACCGTCCTGATGAACGCCGATATCGACAAAGGCACCGAAGTTGGTGACGTTGGTCACGGTACCTTCCAGCACCATGGCCTCGCGCAGGTCCGAGATTTTCTCGACCCCGTCCTGGAACTGGGCGGTCTTGAACTCGGGGCGAGGATCGCGTCCCGGCTTATCCAGTTCCTGAATAATATCGGTGACGGTGGGCAAGCCAAAGCGATCGTCGACAAATGCCTGGGCTTTCAGGCCGCGCAGGAAGGTGCTGTCGCCAATCAGGCCGCGTACTTCACGGCTGTGTTGTTTGGCGATGGTTTCCACCAATGGGTAGGTTTCCGGGTGCACTGCGGATGTATCGAGGGGGTTGTCACCATTGGCGATACGCAGGAAGCCTGCGGCTTGCTCGAAGGTCTTGGCACCAAAGCGAGAAACCTCTTTCAAGGCGGCACGGCTCTTGAAAGGACCATTCTGGTCGCGGAAATCGACAATGTTGTTGGCCAGGGTCTGGTTCAGTCCCGATACTCTTGCCAGCAAGGGCGCTGAGGCGGTGTTTACTTCCACGCCGACGGCGTTTACGCAGTCTTCCACCACGGCATCGAGGGAACGGGCCAGCTGGCTCTGGGACACGTCGTGCTGGTATTGCCCCACGCCGATCGATTTGGGATCGAGTTTCACCAGTTCTGCCAGTGGGTCCTGCAGGCGGCGGGCGATCGAGATTGCGCCGCGAATGGTGACATCGAGATCGGGGAACTCCCGTGCGGCAAATTCCGACGCGGAATAAATGGAGGCGCCAGCTTCGTTGACCATCACTTTCTGTACGTTCAGCTCGGGATGGGACTTAAGCATATCGCCGACGAACTTGTCGGTCTCACGGCTGGCGGTGCCGTTGCCAATCGCAATCAGGGCTACGTCGTACTTTTTGCACATGGCGACCAAAACGGCCTCGGCTTCGGCGATGCGCTTCTGCGGTGGTGTGGGGAAGATGGCTCCGTGGTCCAGCACCTTGCCGGTAGCATCCACCACGGCGACTTTGACTCCGGTACGCAGACCCGGGTCGAGACCGATGGTGGCCCGTTGTCCAGCCGGTGCGGCGAGCAGCAGGTCTTTAAGGTTGCTGGCAAAGACCTTGATCGCTTCCTCTTCGGCGGCGTCACGCACTTCTCCTAGCAGGTCTGTTTCCAGATGCGTCAGGAGTTTCACTCGCCAGGTCCAGCGTACCACTTCCCGCAGCCAGCGATCGGCGGCGCGGCCCTGATCGTCAATCTGCCAATGCTCGGCCACCATCTGTTCGCAAGGGTGGCTTGCGTTGCGATCCCCTTCGGTGCCCATGGTCAGGTCAACGCTGAGGATGCCTTCGTTGCGGCCGCGAAAGATGGCCAGTGCACGGTGCGAGGGAATGCCCTTGAGGAACTCATCGTGTTCGAAGTAGTCCTGGAACTTGGCGCCTTCGGTTTCCTTGCCGGGTACCAAGCGGGCACTGACGGTGGCTTCCTGCTTGAGGAACTGGCGGAGTTTGCCCAGCAATTCGGCGTCTTCCGAAAAGCGCTCCATAAGAATCTGTTTGGCACCATCGAGAGCGGCTTTGCTGTCGTCGATTTTAGCCTCGGTATTGAGATAGTCGCTGGCGGTGCTTTCCGGATCGAGGCTGGGATCGGCCATCAAGGCATCGGCCAGGGGCTCCAGCCCAGCTTCACGGGCAATCTGCGCCTTGGTGCGGCGCTTGGGCTTATAGGGCAGATAGAGATCTTCCAGACGATTCTTGGTATCCGCCGCGTTGATCTCGGCTTCCAGTTGCGGGCTCAGCTTTTCCTGTTCACCGATGCTCTTGAGAATAGCCGCTCGGCGCTCTTCCAGTTCACGCAGGTAGCGCAGGCGATCTTCCAGGGTACGCAGTTGGCTGTCGTCCAGTTCGCCGGTGACCTCCTTACGATAACGGGCGATAAAGGGCACGGTGGCGCCTTCATCGAGCAGTTGGACCGCCGCGTTGACCTGTTGTGGGCGAATGGAAAGTTCTTCGGCGATGCGCTGGTGGATACTTTGCATAGGAGGCTGGGGTTATCCTGAAAATAATGGGTAAACAATCAAAAAAGGGGGCCGAAGCCCCCTTCCCTTCACGGCCGCCGTTTTAGAGTTGCGGACCGGCGTTGACGATCTCCTCGGAGACCTCAAACTTGGTAAAGTTATCGACAAACTGCGTGGCCAGATCGGTCGCAGCCGCTTCATAGGCGGACGGATCAGACCAGGTTTTGCTTGGATTCAGCAGCTGGCTATCGACGCCTTCAACCTGCTTGGGAATCTGCAGGTTGAAGATTGGCAAGGTTTCGGTTTCGGCGTCGACCAGGGCGCCGCTCTGGATGGCCGCAATCACGGCGCGAGTGGTTGGGATGCTGAAACGCTCGCCACCCTTACCGTAGGCACCGCCGGTCCAGCCGGTGTTAACCAGGTATACCTGGCTGCTGAATTCAACCACGCGCTTCATCAGCAGCTCGGCGTAGACGCCTGCAGGACGTGGAAAAAAGGGCGCGCCAAAGCAGGTTGAGAAAGTCGATTTAAGGCCTGGGCCAGCGCCCATCTCGGTCGAGCCGACCAGGGCGGTGTAACCACTCAGGAAGTGATAGGCCGCAGCCTCTTTGGACAGAATAGAAACCGGAGGCAACACGCCGGTCATATCGCAGGTCAGGAAGACAATGGCTTTCGGCTCACCGGCGCGGTTCTCGATAACACGCTTTTCGACGTGCTCCAGCGGGTAGGCGCAGCGGCTGTTTTCGGTCAGGGAAACGTCTTTATAATCGGGCTCGCGGCTGTTCGGGTCGATCATCACGTTTTCGACGATGGCGCCGAAACGGATCGCGTTCCAGATCACGGGCTCGTTCTTCTGGCTCAGGTCGATGCACTTGGCGTAGCAACCGCCTTCGATATTGAAAACGGTGCCCTTGCCCCAGCCGTGCTCGTCATCACCGATCAGGAAGCGACTTTCATCGGCCGACAGGGTGGTCTTGCCAGTGCCGGACAGACCGAAGAACAGGCAGGTTTCGCCGTCTTCACCGACGTTGGCGGAGCAGTGCATCGGCAGTACATCTTTGGCCGGCAGCAGGAAGTTCTGCACCGAGAACATCGCTTTTTTCATTTCGCCGGCGTAACGCATGCCTGCCAGCAAGACTTTGCGGGCGGCGAAGTTGATAATCACGGTGCCGTCGCTGTTGGTGCCATCGCGCTCGGGGTCACAGACGAAATCGGCCACGTTAAGAATTTCCCAGCCCTCTTTGTTGGCGGGGTTAAAGCTTTCAGGGCGGACAAACAGGTTACGGCCAAACAGGTTTTGCCAGGCGGTCGCTGTGGTCATCTTGACCGGCAGGTAATGAGTGGGGTCGGAGCCAACGTGCAACTCCTGCACGAAGGACTCGCGTTCGGCGAGGAAGCTTTCTACGCGGTCCCACAGGGCGTCGAACTTGGCGGCGTCGAAAGGACGGTTGATCGGTCCCCAGTGAATCTGGTCGCTGGTGCTCGGCTCGTCAACGATGAAGCGGTCTTTGGGAGACCGGCCGGTGCGGATACCGGTCTCTACCACCAATGATCCGTTGGCGGCCAGCTTGCCTTCACCCCGTGCAAGTGCCAGCTCTACCAGCTGGGCGGCCGTCAAATTAGTATGCGTGGTGTTGCCACCAATGCCCTGTGTCATGTTACGTATTCCTCGTCGGTCTGAGCCGATGTCTCTGCAGGATTTGGGTCGTTGCCGCCTCTCTCGGGAGGCTTGGGCTGACCGGACCTAAATTTTAGGGCAGGCAATTATGCCAAAAAAAGTGAATCAGTGCGAAGCGGCTTTTGCGATAGCCGCTTGTGGTGCTGCAGGCCCCGGTTTAACTGGCTTGAGTGCTCCAGGTGCGGGTTTAACGGTTAGTGCAGTTGGCCGTCAGGCGGGGAATCAAAGAGTTCTTTCACCTGGGTTTTACTGAAGTGGTACTGTGCGCTACAGAACTGGCAGTCGATCTCGATCACCGGCTGCTCGGTCAAGAGCTTCTCCACCTCGGTTTTACCCAGGCCATAAAGGGCGCGTCCGGTGCGTTCAAAAGAGCAGTTGCAATGGAACTGGACTGCCAGAGGGTCGAACAGTCGCAAGGTTTCTTCGTGGTAGAGACGGTGCAGTAGCTCATCGACCGGCAGCTCCAGCATCTCATCGCGGGACAACGTGTCGGCCAGTTGCACCATGCGATTCCAGTCTTCGCTGGCCTGCTCGTCATTTTTGGCCTGGTCACCGGGCAGGGCCTGCAACAGCAAACCGAAGGCGGTATTGGTGTCGGCCTGCAACCACAATCGCGTGGGCAGTTGCTCGGACTGGGCGAAGTAATGGGCAAAACAGGCTTCCAGGGTTTGTCCGTCAAAGGGAACAATCCCCTGGTAACGCTTGCCCTGTTCCGGGTCGATGGTGATGACTAACTGCCCATCGGGCATCAGCTCGTGCAGGCTTTGCTGCTGCGCTACCTTGTCATCATCAAAGCGGGCCAGAGCACGGAATTGGCGCTTATGGTTGATTTCGACCATCAGCAGGGTCAGGGGGCCGTTGCTGCGCGCCTGCAAGCTGAGGGTACCCTTGAACTTAAGCGTGGCGCTGAGGAGAACCGCGCAAGCGCTGAGTTCTCCGAGCAACTGATGAATAGCCGGAGGGTAATCATGGGCGGCCAGCGCCGAGCGGTAGCTATCGTCCAGACGCACCAGTTCGCCGCGGATGTCGGTGTCGTCGAAGATAAATCGCTGGCTAAGATCGTGATTGCTCATGTATTACCTATACTGTTGAGGATTCCAAGCTCCTCTATATGGGAGCAGTATAGCGTTTTGCAATGCTTGATCGCATCGCGACATGTTATGCCTTCACCCCTGAAGGTCAGGGGACGCTTGAACCACAGGAGCCGGACGGGCCAGGAACCCTTGTGAGCAGGATGCATAGACTGAGCAGGCAGCGAATAACACGATGGACCTCGACACTTCCTTTGAACCTGAGGGGGTGGGTGGTGGTAATAATGCTCTCTGGTGCTGCCACAGTATCCGCCCAGCCCAGCGAGGCGGTAAAAACCATCACTATCGAATCGGCACCGGTTGTGCGCGAACAGCGCAGTATTCCTATTCGAACCAGTGGTCGACTCGCCTATCACACGGAAACCCGGCTTGCATTCAAGACCAGTGGTTTGGTGACCGAGGTGGCAGTGGATGTCGGTGACCGCATCGAAGAGGGTCAGATGCTGGCCGCGCTGGATTTGGCCGAACTTGACGCCCAGTTGTCATCGGCGGCCTCGAATGTTGATCAGGCGACTCGTGACCTGAAACGGCTGAAAGGCCTGTACAAGAAAAATGTTATTCCTCTGCAGCAGCTGGAAAATGCTCAAAATGCTTTCGATGTCGCCCAGTCCACACTCAGTATTACCCGCTTTAATCGTCGCCTGTCGGTGATCAAGGCACCCTTCTCCGGGCGTGTTCTGCAACGCGAAATCGAAGTCAACGAGTTGGTCAATTCCGGCACGCCAGTTTTTGTCGTGGCGGGAGAGCAACAGGGCTGGATTGTGAAAGTGGGTTTGGCCGATCGGGATATCGTCCGGGTGCAGCTGGGTGACCGGGCAGAATTGCGTATGGATCCCTACCCCGATGAGCTGCTCGTCGGGCGGGTGAGTCGTATCGCGGCCGCTGCCGATGCCGCCACAGGAACCTTCGAAGTGGAGATCAGTTTGCCGACGGATGACCGGGAGCTGCGGTCCGGCTTTGTCGTGCGGGTGGATATTCTGCCCAGCAGCACGCCGAAATACTCCTTTATCCCTATCGAGGCGTTGGTGGCCGCCAATGGTCATCTCGGACTGGTGTTCGCCCACGATCGCAAGACCAATAAAGTCAGCGGCCGTACCGTCGACATTGTTGCTCTGGTGGACGATGAGTTGGCGGTGCGGGCTGGACTGGAAGGTGTTGAGCGCGTGGTAACCGAAGGGGCGCCCTATATGAAAGATGGACTGCGTGTGAAAACGGCGCAATAAACGGGGGAGCTTTGCATGAAGTTGCCCCAGCTGGCAGTCAGTAATTATCAATTTACCCTGGTCGTGGTGCTTCTCGGTGTCGTGCTCGGTGTGGTGTCGCTTTTGACTATGCCTAGATCCGAGGATCCCCAGGTGACGTTGGCGATGGCGGATGTGATCGCGGCCTACCCGGGAACGACCCCGCAGGATATGGAAAAGCTGGTGGTGGACCCGATTGAGGAAACCCTCAATGCCCTCGATGATGTCAAGGAGATCAAAACCCTGATCGAGGATGGCCTGAGTGTTACTCATATTGAGTTCCATGACCTCGAAGATCCCGAAGACTATTACGACGATGTTGTTCAGGCAATGGCGCAGGTGCGGGATCAATTACCCGAAGATCTGTTGCGTCTGGAAGCACTGCGTATCTCTCCATCGGATGTCAATATCATGATGGCAGCCTTGCTGTCAGAGGAGGTGCCATACCGGGATCTGAAGCGTATGGCCGAACGGCTGGAAACTCGTCTTGAAGCCAGCCCCGGAGTAAAGCAAGCGGATGTCTGGGCGATTCCGGATCAGCAGGTGCAGATACGGGCTGACCTGCAAAAAATGGGGCATCTGGGGATTTCGCTGGATGACCTGCTGGATGCGGTGCAAGCTGCGGCTGTAAATGTTCCCGGTGGACATGTAGATGCCGGCAAGCGTCGCTTTACGGTGCGTACCAGCGGCGATTACAAAAGCGTCGAGGACATTCGCAGCACCACCGTAAAAGCGATTGGTGATCATATTGTTTTTGTTGGTGACATTGCCGAGGTCGAGTTTGCTGACGCTGATCCTACCTATGAAGCCCGGGTAGATGGCAAGCGCGCAGTGTTGGTTTCGGTGGCGCAGCGCGATGGCACCAATATTTTTAATGTGGTCGAGGGGTTACGCAAAACGCTGGCAACCTTCGAACAGGAATTACCACCGGGAGTGACCGCCGAGGTAGTCTTCGACCAGACCGATAGCGTACAGAAAATGGTCGGCGTGTTAACCGGTAACCTGCTTCAGGGCTTGGGGCTGGTTGGGTTGGTGGTATTGCTGGTGCTCAGCTTTAAGCAAAGCCTGATTGTCGTGCTGGCGATCCCGATTTCGATGATGATTGCCATCGGCTGGATTGATGTGGCGGATTTTGGCTTGCAACAGATGACGATCGCCGGATTGGTTATCGCCCTGGGCCTGCTGGTCGATAACGCCATTGTGATTACAGAGAATATTGGCCGATTACTGCGCGAAGGGCAAAAACCCTTACAAGCGGCTATTAATGGCACCAGTCAGATGGGGTGGGCGGTTGCCAGTGGTACGGCAACGACGCTGCTGGCCTTTGTACCCATGCTGATGCTGGAAGGGCCAACCGGGCAGTTTATCCGTTCGTTGCCGGTCGCGGTGGTGTTGACCCTTACCGCCTCCCTGCTGGTTGCCCTGACCTTTACGCCATTGTTATCGAGCCGGTTTTTGCGCCCGCCTGCAAAGGGCGGCTTTAACCTGAATCCCATTCCAAAATTACTGGCGGTAAACGCTCGCTATATTTATGAGCCTTTACTGCGATTGTCCTTAGGCTTCCCTTTTATACTGCTGGCAATAGCACTGGCTATCTTTGCCTTCAGCCTGACGTTTTTTGAAGCCGTAGGTGTGAGCCTTTTTCCGAAAGCGGAAAAGCCGCAATTTATGGTGGATGTTCGCCCTCCCGATGGCACCAGTTATGACCACACCAGAGACTTCGCATTGCTGGCCGAACAGCGATTGGCCAGTTTACCGGAGGTCAGCAGTGTCACAACCAATATAGGACGTGGAAATCCGCGGGTTTATTACAATCTGAGGCCGAAGCGGGAAACGCCCAACTACGCCCAGCTGTTTGTGCAGTTTCATCAACATGAGCAATCCAATGTTGCGGCCGTGGTAGAACAACTGCGCGACGAGTTTAGAGAGGTTCCTGGGGTAGAATTTGAAATTAAAGAGTTTATGCAGGGGCCTCCTCTTGATGCCGCGGTAGCGATCTGGATAGTTGGAGACAATATTGAAACCCTGAAAGCGTTAAGTTCCAAAGTGGAAGCCGCAGTGGTTGCCGAACCTGGCACGGTCAATATTGATAATCCAACAGGTAATTACAAAACTGATCTGCAGGTTTCCATTAATAAGGATAAAGCCGGGCTACTGGGCATTCCGTTGGTTACCATCGACCGTACGGTTCGGACTTCGCTGGTGGGCAGTACCGTGGGAAACATGCGCGATGACCTGGGAGACGAGTACGATATTATCGTTAAGTTAATTGATAGTGATAAACCCTCACTTGATGATTTTGATCGAGTGACTGTGACCGGTGTTGGAGGCGCAACTGTGCCATTGCGTCATGTGGCCAATATGATGCCGGTTCCCGGCCAAACCAGCTTTCGGCATTTAAACCTGGAGCGAACAACGCTAGTGTCCGCCGATGTGGCGCGGGGTTATCAGGTGGCGGCCGTGACCGAGAATATAGCCCGGCGTCTCGATGCCCTGGAGTGGCCAGCGGGGTATGGCTATCGGATTGGTGGTGAGGAACAGCAGCGGGAGGAGTCTTTTGCCGGTATTACCAAGGCCTTGCTTATCGCCCTGTTGGGAATCTTTGCGGTTCTGGTATTGCAGTTCCGTTCCTTCTTGCAACCCTTGATCGTGTTTGCGGCCATTCCGTTTGCCATTATCGGTGTTATTTTTTTCCTGCTGATAACCGGAAATACTTTCTCTTTTATGGCTTTTATCGGTTTCAGCTCATTGGTGGGAATCGTGGTTAACAACTCAATTATTCTGGTCGACTATGCTAACCAGTTGTTGGGCCGTGGTTATTCGGTACATGAGGCAGCGCTGGAGTCGGGTAAAACCCGTTTGATCCCTATTTTGTTAACCACCCTGACGACGGTGGGAGGGCTATTACCGCTGACCCTGTCATCCAGTACGCTGTGGGCGCCTCTGGGATGGACTATCATCGGTGGCCTGATCTCCTCCACCATGCTGACCATTTATGTGGTTCCGGTGCTCTACAAACTACTCACGCCAGAGCGCAGTGACGCATAATGCCAGGCTTCTTGGCGGGGCGTCTTTGAATGTTCAGAGACTTGTTACTGTTCTTGTTGGTGGAAGTGCTTGATATCCCGGCGCTGTTTCTTGGTCGGCCGGCCTGCGGTAGCGGGTGAGTTACCTTTGAGGGCTTTGCGCTGCGCGGCGGCCTCTTCGCGTTTTTGAATACTCCCTTCACTTTCCCGGTACAGCAACTGGGCTTCGGGGGCTCCCCGTCTTTGTTGAGAAATACTTATTATTTCGACCTCGCGATCATCCCAGCCGTGGCGAATCTGCAGTTGATCTCCCACTTTGGGTTCTTTGCTGGGTTTGGTTCGGGTTCCGTTGTAATGCACCTTGCCCCCTTCGATGGCCTGTTTGGCCAGAGCTCGGGTCTTGAAAAAACGGGCGGCCCATAACCATTTGTCGAGTCGAGCTTTGCTGTCGGTATCTTGCGGCATAATCAGGGGTTACTCGATGGGTAAGAGTTCGGTGAAGTCGTTGACGGAGGCGAATTCCTCGGTGTCCTTGGGTCCTCCCTGGCTATCCGGATGACTGATCGCGATCAGTTCGGCAATGCCCCAGCGTTTGCCGCTGCGCAGCACGGGCAAGCTGTCATCGATAAACAGGGCACGCGCCGGATCCAGACCTATATCGGCTTTTAATGCCAGCCAGAATTCCGGATGTTCCTTGGCAAAGCCGTATTGATGAGAGCTGATCATATGGTCGAAATACTGAGCCAGGGACGCTTTTTCCAATTTTAACGACAGGCTTTGCTGGTGAGCGTTGGTGATCATGACCACGCGCTTGCTGGAGCGATGCAGGGCAGCCAGAAAATCTTCAGCCCCCGGGCGCAAACTGATCAGGTGAGCGAGCTCGCGTTTCATGGTCAACATATCCAGCTTCAGTTCCTGTTGCCAATAGTCCAGGCAATACCATTCCAGCTGCCCCATGCGATCCTCGAAGCGTCGATAGAGTTCCTCCTTGGCTTTTTCGATGGGTAGCTGATATTGGCGAGCGTAGTGGCTGGGCACATGTTCCAACCAAAACCGGTTGTCAAAATGCAGATCCAGCAGAGTGCCGTCCATATCGAGCAGGACGGTATCGATGGTATTCCAGTCAATCATGGCGTCTTGTTCTTTTAAGCTCTGACCGTGCAGTATACTACGCGAGTCAGGGATGCCTATTGTTGAAGCTGTAAAAGAGAAAAGATCGTGTATTTCCCGGGTTGATCAGACAAGTGTCGCCCGCCTGCAGCCTGCAGCCTGAAGCTATAAAAAGTGTAGCTTGAAAAAGTTTAACCATAAAAGTTCAGCCATAATAAAGCGCAGATCGATAAGCATAAGAGGGAAATCCAGTATGTATGAAAAATTGGCGTTATTGGCGGGGTTTGTCCTGCTCTACAGTTCAATCGCTGGAGGGGTTGAGCGAACCTGGATCAGTGGTCCGATGATTTTTACCTTCTTTGGTTTGCTGATCGGGCCTTTTGGTCTGGATGTGTTTAGCTGGCAGTCGGATGGTGAAACGCTGCGTTTGCTCGCCGAATTGACCCTGGCGTTGGTGCTTTTTACGGATGCCGCCGGGGCCGATATGAAAGTATTGAAAAAGACCTCGTCTTTGCCCATGCGGTTACTGCTGATCGGGCTCCCGTTGACCATTGTGCTGGGCTTTGTCGCCGGTGTCTTGCTGGTCGATAGCTTATCGCTGTTCACGCTTGCCCTGCTAGCTACCATGTTGGCTCCAACGGATGCTGCACTCGGCAAAGCCGTCGTTACCAATGAGTCGGTTCCCGATAATATTCGCCAGGGTTTGAACGTGGAAAGCGGGCTCAACGATGGTATCTGCGTACCTATCTTGTTTGTCTTCCTGGCCTTGGCGCTGGGTAAGGCAGGAGATCAGGGGCCCTGGGTTCTAGCCATTCATCTGGTAGTCGAAGAGATCGGCATCGGCCTTTTGGTGGGTCTGGCGCTCGCTTTTGTAACGGCGAAGTTACTGCTGTTTGGGCAGCAACGTGGTTGGGTCAGCCATACCTGGATTCAGATTCCGGTGGTGGCGTTGGCTTTGAGCTGCTTTGCTGTGGCCCAGTCTTTGGGTGGCAGTGGTTTTATTGCGGCGTTTTGTGGGGGCATGCTGTTTGGTGTATTAACCCGGGATCATCGGGATACGCTGTTGTTAGCGGCAGAAGGCACAGGAGATACCCTTGCCCTTCTGACCTGGGTATTGTTTGGTATTGTGGTGGTTGGTAAAGCGCTGGGCAATTTCAGCTGGATGATCCTGTTGTATTCGATACTCAGCCTCACCCTGATTCGCATGCTGCCAGTGTTTTTATCGCTGGCGGGCACAGGGATGGATACATCGAGTAAGCTCTTCGTCGGCTGGTTTGGTCCCCGAGGTCTAGCCAGTGTGGTGTTTGGCGTGATCGTGGTTAGCAGTGGTTTGCCCAATAGTGGTCCCATTGCGATGACCGTCACCTGCACTGTCCTGCTGAGTATCATTCTTCATGGTATGAGCGCTTCGCCTCTGATTCAGTTGCTTGGCCGAAAGCGGGACCATATTAATACTAAAGCCAGCTGAGCAGAGTGGGGTGTATTGCCTGTCGAAGCGTCTGGCCTGATCAGGGCTTTTCAATCCTGGACGGTGCTATTTGGTGTCAGCACCGTCTATACTCGAGCGCCAACGGAATTTCAATCGCAGGAGATGGGCTTGTCTACACCCAAGGTATTGAACAAAAAGGAAGTGGCAAGGACCCGGTTGTTTCGTATTGAAGAGATGAACCTTCGCTTCAGTAATGGGGTGGAGCGAACATACGAAAGGCTGGCGGGTTTTAATTCGGGGCATAGCGCGGTCATGGTAGTGCCCCTGCTGGACGATGAGCGCTTCGTCATGATCGAGGAGTACGCAGCCGGCACCGAAGATTACCAGCTTAGCCTGCCCAAGGGATTGGTAGAGCCGGGAGAGGATCTGCTCGACGGTGCCAATCGAGAGCTGATGGAAGAAGCCGGCTATGGGGCCCGCCATCTGGAACGATTAACCGAGCTAACCCTGTCGCCTAACTACATGACACATCGTATGCAGGTTGTCATCGCTCGGGACCTGTATGAAAAGCGCCTGCAAGGCGATGAACCCGAAATGCTCGGGGTGCACATTTTTCGTTTTGACCAGCTGTCCGAACTGGTGCAGCGACCGGACTTTACCGAAGCGCGAGCCATGGTGGCGCTCTTTATGGCTCGCGATCTGCTGGGGCAATAACCGGCGGATTGCTATTCGCCAGAACTTTTATTCGATGGAAACTGCACTATGCAACTAACAGATTTATTACCCGGTGTGCGGGACATTGCAATACGCGCCGGAGCCGAGATCATGAAGGTGTATCAGCGTGAAGATCTGGGTGTACAAACCAAGCAGGATGATTCGCCCCTGACCCAAGCGGATTTGGCGGCCCATGACGTCATCGTCCAGGGGCTGGCGAAGCTGTATCCAGGTACCCCGATCCTGTCGGAAGAAGATGCCAATATCGCCTGGGAAACCCGTTCGAGCTGGGATCGTTACTGGCTGGTGGATCCTCTCGATGGCACCAAGGAGTTTATCAATCGTAATGGGGAGTTCACGGTCAATATTGCCCTGATCGAAAACCAGCGAGCAGTGCTGGGTGTCGTCTATGTGCCTCCGACGAAGGTGTGTTACAGCGGCATTCTCGGCCAGGGGGCGACCGTGGAGCGTGATGGTGTCAGTGTAAAAATGGCATCACGTGCGTTTGAGCCCGTCCAGGGGATCATCGCCGTTGCCAGTCGTCGACACCGCGGGGAGCAACTCCAACATTGCCTGGATCGCTTGTCGGCTCTGGGGCCGCTGACCGATACCAGCATGGGTAGCTCATTAAAATTATGCCTGGTAGCCGAAGGTAAAGCCGATATCTATCCCCGCTTGGCGCCTACTTGCGAATGGGATACCGCCGCCGCCCAGGCCGTGGTTGAAGCCGCGGGTGGTCAGGTGCTGGATGCTGATTTTAAACCGCTGCGTTACAACACCACATCCGAGTTATTAAATCCCTGGTTTTATGTGGTGGGAGACCCCGCTATCGATTGGAAACAGTTACTGAGCCAATAAGGCTCCGTTCAAGACCGGGCCCTGAATGCCGATAACTATTCTGTGCACGGGGTATCGGCTACCCTTAGGAACATGATTGCCCTCAGGGCGCACGAGAAAACGGGAGCCACCCGATATGCTCAATTGGTTATTCAAGCGAGATCAGCTTAATGAGGCGCATCAGCAGCGCGAAGAAGGGCGGGCCTTGCTCAAGCGATTGAGCCAGAACCACACCTTTATTGAGGTCACCCCTGAAGCCAGTGATACCGGCTATCGCAGCCTGATACTGGCAGTCGAGGAGGACAGCATCCTGCTGGACGAGTTGTTTCCTGGCGCCGACAATTTGAAGCTGAGTCCGGGTCGGCGTTTCGATATAGACTGCCGTGAAGGCGGTTATAACATCAGTTTCTCGGCCGTCTTATTATCTGAAGAACAGAATGATGATATGCCGGTGTATCGCTTAACGGTGCCCGATTATGTCGAGCATCACCAGCGTCGAGCGGCGTTCAGGGTAAAGGTACCGGCCGCCTCGCGTATGACCGTGATGCTCAGTGGCTTCGGTGGGGCTGCGGTTAGCGGCGTGATCGTGGATATTTCATCCAATGGTGTTCGTGTAAACGTAGGCGGTTTGCATCCCGAAGAATTGGATGCGGGGACCCTGGTGTCCGATGCCCGTTTTACATTGCAGGATGAGCGTATTAAATGCCAGCTGCAGATCTGTAACAGCAACTTTATCCGCCGGCCTTACGCCCATACTCAATTAGGTTGTGAGCTACGCAATGTGGATACCGCGACGCAAGCGCGCCTCGACCGTTATATCGCGGGTTTGCAGCGGGAACAGCGCCGAGTGCTTTATCAGCAGGACATAGACCACGAGTAAGCAGCCGGTTTTATTGTGCGGCGGTATACCGAGGCTAAAAGCGGGTATGCTGAAAACGAAAAAAGGGAATCGCGATGCGATTCCCTTTTTCTTGATATGGTGCCGAAGGGGAGAGTCGAACTCCCACACCCGAAGGCACAGCGACCTGAACACTGCGTGTCTACCAGTTCCACCACTTCGGCAAGTGGGCGCCATTATATAGGGGGCGCTTGCACTGTCAAGCCCAAATTGTCGGGAGCCGGTAAGCAGCGGCTGGCGTACACTCAGGGTTGTTGTTGCTCAATGGCGGGCGCCTGGGGAACCGACAGGAAACCATAGCGATAAAAACCGCTTTGGGTCACCACGCTGAATAGCAGCCAGGCGGTGAGTAGCAAAATGCCACCTTTAACCCCCCAGCCGGCGGGTTTGGCCTTACCCTCGTCATTGGAAAAAATACCGGTATACATCAAATACAAGCCGACCAAAGGACTGATGGCAAACGAGGCGAGCAGGGCCACGTACTTGTTACGGTGCAGGGGAACTGATTTGTATTCCTCGTAGTGCACCGGCTGCAGCAGACCTTTGAAACTCAGTGCTTCGCGTTTCGGGGTTTGCTGCGGTTCTTGTTGATCCATGGATCACTCCTTGTACGTTGTCCGGAACGGGTATTCTAATGCCGGCAGGCTAAAGCGGGTAGCCGTAGATACCGCTATGCTGACAGGATTGCACGCACCAGGGAACCGAAGCATGACGTTGATGATGTGGGAGCGAAACCTCAGGTTAGGCTCGGCGCTGATAGTAGCCTGTTTTGTTTGCCTGCATCTGGTCAATCACAGTCTGGGCCTGGTGAGCCTCGATGCCATGGAAAGCATGCGAACCGGACTGGCCAGATTGACCCACAGCTGGCCCTGGCTGATCCTGTTTTATGCGGCGTTGGCCACGCATCTGTTGCTGGCCTTTGTCGCCTTTGCGCGACGAAAAAGCTGGAATATGCCCTGGTGGCAGAAAACCCAATACCTGTTGGGGCTTTGTGTGCCTCTGTTATTACTGCCCCATATTATCGGTGCGCGCCTGACACCAGCCCTGCTGCCCTCGGTGGAAGGGGGGTATGAGTGGGTATTGGCAACTCTCGGCAATGTCGAGGGTTTGATGTTTCGCCAAACCTGCCTGCTGTTACTGGTGTGGGGGCACCTGACCATGGGCCTGCATTACTGGTTGCGAATTCGCGCTGGATATCGCCGCTGGTTGTTGTTGTGGCAGACGTTGGCGTTACTGTTGCCTATTCTGGCACTGCTCGGGTTTTACCGGGCCACAGCCGATATTGGTGTCGTAGATCTGGCTATTCGTTGGCAGCAGGTGTCGTCAGGATTCGACCCGCAAGTGGCGATGATTGCCTCGACTCGGCAGTGGTTAGAGGGGCTCTTTTGGTTGAGTCTGGCGATTGTGGTATCGATCCATGTTGTTCGTTTATACCTCCAGACCAAGGGTACCTCTATTCAGATTGAGCACCCGTTGCGAGGAACGCTTCGGGCCGCGCCGGGCATGACATTGCTGGAACTGCTAAGACAGCAGAGGGTGCCCCATTCGGCGGTTTGCGGCGGACGGGGACGGTGCACCACTTGCCGGGTTCGGGTCACCAATGGAGGGGAAAATCTGGCACCGCGTTCGGCACAGGAACACCGGGTGCTGGAAAGCATCGGTGCCGATGAGTCGGTGCGTCTGGCCTGTCAGTTGCGGGTAACAGACTCGATGGCTATCGAACCCTTGTTGCAACCCGGAAGTGGCTTACATCGAATGGATCGCCCGGGCGGGGTGGCCGGGTTTGAGAAGCCGGTGGTGGTCTTGTTTGCTGATTTACGGGACTCCACGGCTCTGGGCGAACAACGCCTACCCTATGATGTGGTGTTTATTCTCAATCAGTTTTTTGCGGAGTTGGCGCAGGCCCTGGAGCAAACCGGAGGTCATTATGCTCAGTTCAATGGCGATGGTTTGATGGCTCTCTATGGGGTTGAGGGTGACTATGGTGACGCTTGCCGTGACGGCTTGCGTGGAGCCCTGGCTATGCAGGCGGGACTTGATAATCTGAATAAAAAACTCGCCGCCGAATTGTCTCAACCACTGCGTATGGGTATTGGTTTGCATTGTGGTGATGCCATTGTCGGCACCATGGGACCTCCCGCGTCTCCTATATTGTCCGCAGTGGGAGACACCGTGAACAGTGCCGCACGGCTGGAGCAGGCCAGCAAATCGATGGCAAAGGCGCTGGTGATATCGGTCAGGTTGTTGCAGCAGGCCAGTATTCCATTTGAGGAATCAATGGTGGAGCACATCCCTGTGCGGGGGCGTCAGGAAGAACTGGCCGTGGTTGGTATCTCCGCTGAAGAGACGATGTGGCTCGATTTGCAACAGCAACTTGCCGAGAAACCATAGCAAAGAATAACGACCTCAGAGGTGCCTTAAACAACAGTATGACCAGAGCGCCGGGGAAGTGGCCGAAATTACCAGCAGAATTATTAACTGGAAATCTCTCAGTAGCATTAGTCCAGACTGTCAGGAGCAGTTGAGTCAGTTGTCGCAACCAGTCAGCGAGATGCCAAAATTGATCGCCGAGTCGCGTCGATTTAACGTCGTTGATGACGAACAGCGGGCCCAGGCTTTTATGGCGCTCAGCGGTAGTGTGGGGATAACGATAGTGGCGGCTCAGGTGGCGATGACCGCCATGACCAGTTTTTCGTCAGTCATGCTTTGAGTGCTTGAAAACCCTTTTGGACAGAAATTTCCACCTGGATACAGAGCCATCATCGACGAGGTCGCCGGACAGTCGTAAAGGATAAAAACGACTGTCCGGCTGTATGGATTTAGTGTTTATCTGAACGTAGTACTAACTCCACGCGCCGGTTTTCTTTTTGTCCTGCTTCGTTCAGGTTGCTGGCGACAGGTGAGTATTCTCCGGCGCCCCGAGCCGACAATTGCGATCGCTTTATAGCGTGCTGCTTGGTCAATACCGAATAGATTTTTTCCGCGCGCTTTTGGGAAAGCTTCTGGTTGTAGTCAGCATCACCCTTGTCATCGGTGTGCCCAATCACATAAAACAGTTTGTTGGGTTGGCTCTTGATGTACAAGGCAATCTGCTCGACTACCGGGTCGGATTCGGGCAGCAGTTGGTCGCTGTCAAATTTAAACAGCAAACCCTCCAGAGCGATATGACCGGTGGTTTCGATGGCGTTGGTAATGGCGTCAACATCGACCGCGAGTCGCTCATTGTTTAACTCGCTGGCCTCGACGATATGAAGGTTGGCGGCCAAGGATCCAGCTGATCCGATGACATAAATGGTGGCCCAAAGCTTTCCTGTGGGTTGGTCGAGAATCATCAAGGAGTAGTGTTGGTTTTTATCTGAACCGACGCCGCGCTGAGCATGAATCTGTTGCTTAAATTTTTTCGTTTTTCCGCAGGCTTTGCCTTCGCAATGTGCGGTTTCAACGAAGCCTGCTTGTCGCAAGGCATTGCGATAGTTTTCGAACACTTCGAATTCTGAGTATTCCCGTGGGATCGCATACCCGAGAAGTGTGGTTTTTCCGTTGGCGGTAATGGTGCCGTGTTTTTTACCTTTGGGATCAATCTGGGCGACCAGTGTGTTTTTGTCGAACCCCAATGACTGGTAGTCGAGTAATTTACTGCCCGGAATGCGACTGACCAGCGGATGGTCGGAAGAACCCTTGGTGTCTTTAAAACCAATTTCGGTGTAGTCAAACGTGGGAGGTTGTTCGAGATAATCACTGTTAACGCTGACCAGATCCAGGGGTTCTGGTTGTTCGGTAATAACGTCCAGCTGCAGTCCATTGCCTTTTGCCCAGTTTACCAACATTAGTGAAACGTAGTGTTGTTGTCCGGCCTGGGTGAACTGCGCGGTGATGATATAGGGGTTACTTTTCTGAATGGTTTTTAGCGGTTTGATATAAGAGAAAATGGTTTTGTAGTTGCCACATTGCTTCTCGCCCTTGCAGCTGAATAAAATTTTTCCCTGCTTTGACTCGATCGCCTTTAAATAGTTTTTATAGATGGTTTCCAGGCTGTGGGCGTTGGAAATTTCATAGTACTGACGAGACAGGTGTCCCCCCAGCATCAGGGTGTCAAATGATGTCGCTTGTTTGGCAGTAATTATGTCGTAGCGATCATAATGGCGTATCAGGGACTCTCTGATTTTTGAGTCCGGATAGGATGAAAAGAGCGTGTCAGCACTGCTCATCTGGGTGGCGCTAAGACAAAGGGCACCCAGCAGCATCGTTACATACTGGCGTATTGGCATAATAACTCCATTTATTATTGTGGCCGCCTGTTGCTGTTGGATGGCGAAGAACGCTACAAACAGAAGGTCAGGTGTTTGAGGGAAGCTAGTGTATGACGCGGGGCTGTGTCAAAACGCAACTCTGAATCTGTGAGTTCTGTACCGGTGCTTTGACGAGAGCGACCGTTACCCTGTGAGTCTCTCGTTAACCGGAAGGCACCGTGTGGACGCTACAGATTATTGATTCCACGAATGGAGTGTTATTTCCGGCGGGGCGGTTCATAGGTCCGGGTTCGGGGTTGGGTTAGCATCGCTGGTATCGCAATGATGACTGGCCAATAAAGAGCCCCAATAATAACAGGAGAGCAATATGTCAGATTTTAACGACCAGGTGGTATTGATCACGGGCGCTGCCAACGGCATTGGTAAGGTAGCCGCGCAGCAATTTGCGGCGCGGGGTGCCCGTCTTGCCCTGAGCGACATCGACGGGGATTTGGTGGCCTCGGTTGCTAATGACTTGCGAAGCCAGGGTGCCAACGTCTTCGATGCCCCCTGTGATGTCACCGATCCTGTACAGGTGCAGCAATTTGTTAAGGGGACCATCGATCAGTTTGGTCGCCTCGATGTTGCGGTCAATAATGCCGGTGTCGAGCTCAGCCATGCCAAACTGGCCGAGGTTACCCTGGAGGCGTTCGATACCACCATGGCGGTCAATGTGCGCGGGGTATTCCTTTGTATGCAGCAACAGATTCCCCAGATGGTCAAACAGGGTGGCGGGGTAATTCTTAACCTGTCATCGGTAGCGGGCCTGGGCGGTGCGCCGACCATGTCCCATTACGCGGCGAGCAAACACGCGGTGATCGGCCTGACCAAATCGGCAGCGGCGGAATACGGTAAGAACAATGTCCGGGTTAATGCCCTGTGCCCTTTTATTACCAAAACCGACATGCTGGAACGTACTCTGGCCTTGATGCCCGATCGGGATGAGGCTCTGGCTAAACTGACGGCACCGGCACCCTTGCGGCGGGCGGCCAGTGCGGATGAAGTGGTGAGCGCATTGATGATGGCGTGCCATCCCGACAACAGCTTTATGACCGGCGCCGAAGTCAAAGTGGACGGCGGCTTTACCGCAGTTTAAGCCTGCCGTTGTTGTACCGCGCGACGAATTCTGGATACGGCCTCTTCCAGCGTCGCGCGGGGGCAACCAAAGTTCAGGCGCATAAAGTGGTCATTGCCGAAATCCTTCCCGGGCGACAGGCCCACTCCCGCCTGTTCGAAGAATGCCATTGGGTTATCGAGTGCCAATGTCCCGATATCAATCCAGGCCAGGTAGGTGGCGTCGAACGGATGCAAGGTCAGACCGGGAATGCGATTGATGGTATCGATCAGGTAATCCCGGTTGCCTTTTAAATACTCGAGCTGTTGCTGATTCCATTCTTCACCATCGCGATACGCCGCGAGTGCGGCGGTCAATCCCAGCAGGTTGACTTCGGGCACGATGCCTTTCATCACTCGCTTGAAGCGTTGGCGTAGTTTGGCATCAGGAATGATGGCAAAGGAGCAGGCGAGGCCGGCAATGTTATAGGTTTTGCTCGGTGCCATCAGAGTGATGGTGCGCTGCGCCAGCTGAGTATCGAGTGAGGCCACTGGAATATGTGATACCCCGGGCTCCAGAATCAGGTCGCAGTGGATCTCGTCACTGCACAGTATCAGGTCGTGGCGATCGCAGATTTCAATCAGGTGTTGCAGTTCATCGAGCCGATAACAGGTGCCTCCCGGGTTGTGCGGATTACAGAACAAGAGCAGTTCGCTCTCGCTCGTAATGCTTTGCTCCAGCTGGTCGAAATCGATAATCCAGCGGCCGTTATCGAGCAGCATTGGCAGGGTGACCAGCTGGCGATCGGATAGCTTGGGTGCCGACATAAACGGCGGATAGACCGGCGTTGGCGTAATCACCTGGGTGCCCGGTTGGCCCGTCGCCCGGCAAGCGATATTGAGCCCGCAGACCATACCGGGCATCCAGACCAGCCAATCGGGATCGATGGACCATTGGTAGCGCTGTTGCAGGCGCTGTTGCAGTACCTCGATCAGTTCATCCGCGACCAGGGTATAGCCGAAAACCCCGTGGTCGATGCGTTGGTGCAATGCCTCGATGATGGCTGGTGGGGACATAAAGTCGGTGTCGGCGACCCACAGCGGTAGAATATCCTGCTCGGAATATTTCTCCCACTTCATACTCTGGGTCTGGCGGCGGTCGATTGGGTGGTCAAAATTGTGCATCGGGGTTCCGAAATAGTTCGCTCAGGGCATTAATGTTTATGGTAATCAGTTGAACGAGTTGTCGCCAGCGTCTGGGTTCTGAGTGTTTTTTATGTTTGAATTGAACAAAGGATGATCGGCCGTAGTGGAGAGTGCATGCGCCAAAGCTACTTGCTGCAGGGTCTATGGACGGGCCTGCTGGGAATATTGATAGGTTGTCAGGAGGTTGCTGCCACCGAGATAAAGCTGGGCGTGCGTACCTCGATAGCCCCTTGGGCGATTCAGAGTAACAATACCGGCATAGAGCTGGATATCGTGCGTGAGTCCCTGGCCTTCAAAGGCTATCAGTTGAAACCGGTGTACCTGCCCCCCGCTCGAATGAAGCGACAGTTCTATGACAAATCGATTGATGGCGTGATGCTGGCCCATGATTCTCTGGGCACTGATGGTGTTTATTACTCGGATTCACACATCACGTTTCAAAACGTTGCTATTACCCTGTCTGAACATGGTTTTGTACTAAACGGGGTAGAAGACTTATCCGGTCGAAACCTAGCCATCGCTGCGTTTCCGAACGCGCGAATATTGCTCGGCAAAAAATTTATGATGGCAGTAGATGGGGCCGACTCCTATCAGGAGATCGCCAATCAGTTCGCCCAGGTTCGCATGCTGTACCGCCGGCGCATTGAATTGATCGTCATAGAACGACAAATTTTTACCTATTACCGTAATAAAGCCCAGCAGATTGGCGATGCCCTATTGCCGGTCAAGGTCCATAGCATTTTCAATCCCAATTATTACAACGTCGCCTTCCATAATGCCAGGGTGCGCGATGACTTTAACGAGGGGCTTCGGGCGCTGAGAGACTCCGGGCGTTATCAGGAGATTTTTGACCAATACCTGAACCCCTAGCAGCCTGCTTGGCCTGAAAGCGGACTAAAATTGGAGCGGGATCCCTATTGTCTTGGCGCGTTAACGGATAAAATACAACAAAGCGATGGGGAGAATGACTATGATCTTGCGGGCGGCAGTCACTGGTGTATTGTTGGTATTAGCGCTTCCGGCGTTTGCCCAGGAAGCGGACTCCGAAGCATTTTTCCCCCAGCAGATGAATGCCAGGCAACTGTTGTTGCAATGTTCATCCAGCTCGATGACGGCCTCGGGTCGTGAACGCCAACGCTATTGCGATGGCTTTATCAGTGGCATAGAGGAGAGTTTGCGCCTGGCAGCCCCCCTGCATGCCAAGCAGCTGATCTGTGCCCCCGAGGGGGTGCGAGCCAAGCAGCTCAGCCGTGCCTTCATCAGCTTTGCTAACAGCCACCAGGCTGACCTGGTCAAGCCTGCGGCGGCCGTTGTTGTAGACGCCTTGAGCAGTACCTACCCTTGCCCTTGATGGCTCGATGGTCGATTGATTGTTGCCCGGAAACCCTATGAGCGATTTACCGCTGTTTAAGCTGTTGCTGGAAGTCTTACACCAGACCCGGGATGGTGTCGGAGTCTTCGATTCTGGCGACCGATTGGTGTTTTGTAACCAGAGTTTTGGCCAGCTGTTTGCGCTCAGTAAAGAGCAGGCTACCGGTCAGACATTCCCGGATCTGATCCGCCATGTCCATCAGGCCAGCACAGGACTCTTGTTTGATACGCCCGATATCGAACAGCTGCTGCAGCAGGTGGCGAAAAAAAAGCGCCGTTCGGTGGCCTATCGCACCTTTGAGAATATTACCCGCGAAGGCACCTGGCACCTGATCACCCAGCAGGTTACCGACGATGACTATATGCTGGTGTTTTGCACGGACATCAGCGAGCAGAAGCGGGCCGAAATGCGAGAGCGCGAGTTGGCGGATAAGTTCAAGCGCTTGTCGGAAACCGATGAGCTGACGGGCATCAGTAATCGACGCAGTTTTTTTGCCCGGGTTGCCAAACAACTACAATATTGTCGGCGCCAGCAACTGCCGGGTGTACTGCTGAGCTTTGACATCGACCATTTCAAGTTGATCAATGATAACTATGGCCATGGCTGCGGTGATGACGTTTTACGCCAGTTACCTGCCCTGATCGCCGAGTGCCTGCGACCCTATGATCTGTTTGGGCGCATTGGCGGTGAAGAGTTCTCGATCTTTGTTGTGGATGCCGACAGCACCTTGGGCTTGTCGATTGCCGAGCGCATCCTGAAACGGGTCGAAAACCACGATTTTGGTCCGCCTCTGACACCATCCAGTGTTACCGTCTCGGTAGGCATGGCAGAAGTTGGCCACAGTTATGATCTTGAGCATTTGATGCATGCCGCGGATATGGCACTGTATGAAGCCAAGCGAATGGGTCGCAACTGCGTACGGGTTGCCGTTGACAGCACCCATGGCTATGAGGGGGCGACCAACTGGGCCCAGACGTTGGTGAAGGTGCCGATGGAAGTCGATATGGTGGTAGATATGGTCAGCGGAGACAATGAACGATGAGCGTGCAGATAGACGATGTGGATTATGGCCCACTTACCCCTCTGTTGGGTCGCTGGCACGGTGACCGGGGTATGGATCGCGCCCCGGAACCCGATGGTATTGAGCAGAACGAATACTATGAAACGCTACTGGTTGAAGCCGCGGGGCTAACCACCAATGCCGAAGAGCAGGAGCTGGTAGCCGTGCGTTATCACCAGTTGGTGAGTCGCAAAAGCAACGACAAGGTGTTTCATAACGAAACCGGTTACTGGATGTGGGAGCCCGCTACCGGGCTGTTGATGCAGTCGTACAGTATTCCCCGTGGCATCAGCGTTCTGGCGGGTGGAGAAGTGACCGAGAATGGCAACCTTCAGGTGCGGGCAGAATTGGATCATCCTCATTGGGGGATTGTGCAGTCACCCTTTATGGCGCAAAAGGCCAAGGTGTTGGCGTTTGATCGTACCCTCAGTTTCGAGGGCGAGGAATTGGTGTACGAGCAAAACACCTTGCTTGATATTTACGGCGCCCAATTTGATCATCGTGACAACAATCGTTTGCAACGCAGTAATTGAATTAATCAGAGGTGCCCTAGTTTATAAAGCTCGAAATAAGTGATCAAAGCAGGATTAAAAAAGGCGCTTGATGGCGCCTTTTTTAATGGTTGTAACCGTTAATCGATCAAAGCTTAAATTGCTTCACAACGGCATTCAGTTCCCGAAAACGCTCCAGTAACTCCTCGGCGGCCTGGGCAGATTGCTGGGCCTGCTGCAAGGTGGTTTCCGATACGTCACGAATCTGATGAATGTTTTTACTGACATCATTACTGACGGCGCACTGTTGTTCCGAGGCGGTGGCCACCTGGTCGTTAAGCTGGTTGATGTCGGAAACCTTGGTTGTGATCTGGTGCAGGGCCTCCACGGTCATCTGCACTTTATCGACACTGCTGTTGGCTTTCTCTCCCGCCTCCTGCATGTAAGAGGTCAGGCTGTCAGATTCATTTTGTAACTGCTGGATCATGGTTTCTATTTCGGCTGTGCTCTCATGGGTGCGTTGAGACAGCGTACGTACTTCGTCGGCAACGACCGCAAAGCCCCGGCCGGATTCTCCCGCACGGGCGGCTTCGATAGCGGCATTAAGCGCCAGCAGGTTGGTCTGCTCGGCAATGGACTTGATCACCACCAATACCGAGCCGACGTTATTACAACGCTCACCCAGATTACGTGAGACTCCCTCCAGTTTGTCGAGCACCTGCTGCAGATCGTTAATTTCGGCGGTGGCAATATTGGACAGGCGATCGGCCTCGCCGGCCGCAGCATCGGCTTCGCTGGAACTGTGGGCGGTTTGTTCCGCGCTGCGCTGCAGCTCTTGCGAAGTGGCTTCCATCTGCTCGATGGCAGCAGCGATCACTTCGGTATCCTGGTGTTCCTGACGAACCGCATCCTGAGTGGTGTGGGCCAGCTCGGAGATCTGGGTGGAGGTGTTGTTGATATGGGTGGTGGATTCGTTAACCCGATCAAGGCTGGAGTGAAAGGCTTCCAGCATGCGGTTCATGGAATCGCTCAAATTCCCCAGCTGATCTTCACTGCGATAGCTGACTCGTTGGGTCAGGTCGAAATTATCGGTGATGGTCTGCAGTTCCTGGTCGATCTGCTCGACAGGTCGGGTAACAAAACGGCGGCAGAACCAGACTAACAAGGCAAAGGCGGCGATAAAGATAGCCACCAGGGCCAGGGCATTATTGGTCACGCTGGACTGAATATGGTTGTTAACCTGGGTGAGATCGTAACTGATTCGAACGGCGCCCAGAATATCCCCCTCTTTATCGACGTCACGCATATGACAGGCCATGCAGTAGCTTCCACGGTACTCCTGCAGCGCTGGAACCGGGCGCAAATGAGTGAAGATCTCCACCCCATCGATGATGCGAATTTCATTGATGGTTTCACCGGCCAGAGCACGACGGTCCAGATCATCGACTACCGCTTCGCCCGGTTTGCCGGGTCCGTAATTCTGATTAATCCGCTCCGAGCGTATTAATCGCGCCTCGACGATGCCATCTTCCCCCATCACCTTGGTGGCTACAATCTCGCGAGTGGCCATCTGCCCAACGTTCATCAGGATATTGACCTGGTCGAGATAGGAGTTAGCGGCAACCTGAACCTTTTCAGCGGCTAACTCATGGCCAAGTCTCGTCTGGCTGCTATTGGTCTGGTAAATAGCGGTGACCAAAATGACCAGGAAGGTGATGAGAAGAGGTGCAAAAATCTTGGCTTGCAGGTTGTTTTGTAACTTCATAGGGATATCTCGGTGCGGGCTCGGTAAAGCGTCCTTTGGGGGTTCTAGTCACCCTATCCGTGTGTGACTCTATGTAGATTTTCGGCAGGATTCACGAAAACTACAGTTTTTAGTTCTTGAAGGAATGGTTGGTATGTTTTTTATACGTTATACGCGATAATGATCGGCATTGAGCTGGCAGAGATCAATGCGGGACGCATCAGCAGCAACAAAAGATGAGGCTATGTCATTTGGTGGTGAGGGAAAAGGCCCATGCCGGATCCATGGGCCACCGATGGTTACCTTTTAACCATAGACCAGATTAGGCAGCCAGGTAATAAGGCCGGGTAAGAGTACGCACAGAGTCAGGCCGAAAGCCTGCAGGGCGAGAAATACCAGCGAGCTGCGGAAAATCGTGGCCATGCTGATGTCTGGCGGGCACACCCCGCGAATATAAAACAGTGCATAGCCAAAGGGAGGGCTGAGAAAAGACATCTGCATATTGACCAGGTAGAGCACGCCGAACCAGAGCACCACATCTTCTCCGGGTACGGCAGGCAAACCGAACAGGCCATCGAAGGTCAGGGATTCCACAATAGGAATAAAAATGGGTACCGCCAGCAACAGAATGCCCACCCAGTCCAGGAACATGCCCAGAATCACCAGCAACACCATCAGCAGCAGCAAAATGCCGTAGGCGGAAAGCCCGGTACCGATGATCGATTCGGTGATAAAGTCCTGCCCGCCCTGAAGAATATAGAAACCGACAAACACCGAGGCGCCAAACATGATCCAGAGCACCATCGCCGAGGCCTTGGCGGTCGTGACGGAAGCCTCGCGTAAGGCACCAATGCTGAAAGAACCATGCATCGCCGCAACCAGCATGGCGCCAAAGGAGCCGATGCCAGCCGCTTCTACGGGGGTTGCGACGCCACCAAACAATAAGCCCAGTACCAGCATCACCAGAAAAATAGGAGCGATCAGGTCTTTTAACAGCAGCAGTTTTTCCTTCAGGCCGATGCGCTCCTCTTCGGGCACCGGTGGTCCGAGTTCTGGGTTGATCAAAGTACGAATCCACACATACGCCAGATACATGCCAGACAACAGCAAGCCGGGAATAATGGCTCCCAGATACAGTTCACCCACCGATTGCTGTGCCACCACCGCATACAAAATGGCGAGGATCGAGGGGGGAATCAGTATGCCCAGGGTGCCGCCGGCCATGATCGAGCCCAGGGCAATTTTATGGTCGTAACCTCGTTTGAGCATGGCGGGCAGAGCGATAATGCCCATGGTCACCACTGCCGCGCCGATTACTCCCACCATGGCTGCAAGAATGGTCGAGGCGATAATGGTGGCCATGGCCAGGCCGCCTCCGAGTCCGCCCATCCATTTGTAGACGACGTTGAACATCTCCTCGATCAGACCCGCCCGTTCCAGCATCGATGCCATAAAGATAAACAGCGGTATCGCGGCCAGGTCGGAGTTGCTCATCATCGGGAAAATGCGCCCTGGAATAATATTGAGCATGGTGGAATCACCCACCAGGTAGATAAACACCACCCCCAGCCCCCCGGTGACGAAGGCCAATGGTAATCCCATCATCAGGGCTACCAATAAGGAGCCAAACATCAGGTAGGTCAGGGAGCCGATCTCGACCTCTTCCAGGCTGCTTGCGAGGCGAAACAGGAAGTACTCATCCTCCCAGGGATCGTAAAACAGAATATTGATCAGCTCGACCGCGACGATAAAGGTCACAGCCAGGGAGGCGACGATTAACAGCAAGGTTCCCAGTAAACCGGAGAGACTTTTCGGGGCGTGTTTGAGAGTCCGGGAGTCCATCAGTGCACCCCCTGTCCGAGACGGACAAAGAGCAGGATATCTTTAATTAACTTGGAGATCCCCGACAGCAGGATGAGGCTGGACCCGAGGAACATCATGCCTTTTACGGGCCAGTACTGGATGCCCCAGGTTTCCACGGTGGTTTCGCTCATATTGAAAGAATCGATAAAAAAGGTCCATGAGGTGCCGGCCAGCGCCAGGGCAAAAATAAAGAAAAACAATGAGGTGAAAATATCCATACCCACCCGTCCGCGCGGCGGTAACTTGTTGTACACCACATCGACCCGAACGTGAGCACCGTGCAGCATGGCGTAACTGCCTGCCAACAGGTACTGCATGCCGAGCATCAGGAAGGAGGCCTCGTGCACCCAGATGGTTGGCATATTGAACAGGTAGCGCATGACCACTTCGAAAAAATAAAAGCAGACGGCATTGACGGTCCAGAATGCGACAAACAGGCCCGAATGTTCGGAGATCCAGTCGATCACTCGAGTGACGGGGGTGGCGATCTCCTCGTGCACAATGATGGATGTTTCTTCGGCTTGCGCCGGTTCGATAGGCGCTTCCTCAGAGACTTCATCTGATGTGGCGTTTGACCGCCGGTCCAGGTAGATCATGATCAATGGCATAACTGCCAGCCAACCCCAATACAACCAGTGGGGCATGACAAAACCAAAGCCTTCAAGATCAGACACGAGGTACTCCCGAAGTTGGGCTGCAGGAACTCCGAATTTGGGCTCCTGCAGCGATTGATGGACGAAAGACCGGTGCTACAGGGAATGTCCCTTGACGTCTTCTGGCGTTACATAGCCGACGATGTCGTTCATCATGTAGTCGAGATGGATCTTGAAGATCTCGGTGGCGGCCGCGTCCTTCTTGGCCCACTTGTACCAGACCGGAATGGCGGCGCGGCGGAACGCCTCCATATCCGCCTGGGTCATCCGCGATACCACACTGCCGGAATCCTTGAACTTCTGCAGCGCCTCGATATTGCGTTTCTGGATGGTCAGGTAGTGATGCATGGAATAGGTTTTGACCTGATCTTCAACAGTTTTTTGCATTTTGGGCGAGAGCTTCTTCCAGGCGCGGGCATTAACGGTCAGGTCCATCAGATCCACGGGCTGATAGACGGACATGACGCCCGGAGGTCCGAACAGAATATGCTTGGTCACCTGGCCGAAGCCGAGATCCCAGTTAACCGCCGGGCCGACATAATCGGCAGCGTCGATGGTGCCTTTCTCCAGCGCCGGGAAGATATCCGAACCGGGCAAGCTCACGGTAGAGACGCCAAACTGCTGGAACACCTCCGCTACCATGCCACCGGGCAGGCGAATCTTCATGCCCTTGAGGTCATCGAGACTGTTGACCGGTTGCTTGGAGTGAATGATATTGGCGTCATGGTGAATAGGGCCAACGTAGAACAGGCCGAATTTTTCATAGATGGCGCGGGTTTTCTCCAGCATGCCCAGGGCGTAGAACATGGTGTCCCACTGGTGGGGTTGGTCGGGCCCGGCGGGGTAAGAGGAGAGAAAGACCGAGGCCGGAATTTTGCCCGACCAGTACAGGGTAAAGGGGTTCATACCCTGAAGCACACCGTTACGCACCGCATCGAACAGGGCGTTGTTGTCGGCGGCGACCGATTTGGCCGGGAAGGGTTTGATGGCCAGTTCACCGCCGGAGGCCTCTTTCATATTGTTAGACCACTCTTCAAACAGCGTGTAACCCACCGTGCCGGCGTCCCAGGTTGACTGTACTTTCCAGGTGGTGGTTTTAGCGGCCTGGGCATTGCCGATAAAGGGGGCGGCGACCACAGCCGTGGTGGCGCCAATGGCGGCCTTTTTCAGGAAACTGCGACGCTCCGATACAGCTGGGGGTGCAGACGGATTATTCTTATCGTTGCTGCTCATTTTCCAGACTCCAGTGTCAGTATTGTTCTAATTATGTTCCTTCAGATGACGGACCTGGCCCTCAGTCCATTGGGCGCTCGGGGGATGCCCGCAATCAATGATATTGCGGAGGGGGCTCCAATACGCCAACTAAAAGATAGCTGGTATGACCAGTTTTTAGTGGTAGTCTGATATCAGTAAATGCAGTTTTTATAATAAATACAGAACGCTACTGGATTGTTGAGTCCCGGTTTCTAAACTCAATGCCAGCTGGTCGTACCACTTATGGCGACCGGTTACATTCAGGGTAAATCTGTTTCCTTGTTAGGATGGCGACATGGACGGTAAAGCAGAAGCTTCATCGGAAACCACGGCCCAGTCGGTTGCCCGGCGGCTGGAGCAGTTGATTGCCGAAGGCAATCTGGTTCCGGGGGAGCGGATGCAGTCGGAACGCCAGCTGGCCCATCGTCTGGGGGTGTCACGCACCATTGTGCGCGAAGCCCTGAAAGAGTTGAAAGGCCGCGGGGTGATCCATACCCAGCATGGCCGGGGTTCCTATGTGGCAGATATTCTGCCGGGTGTGACCCCGGACAGTACCCTGGCTCACCTGTATCGGGACCACCCGCGAACCCTCTACGACCTGTTGGAAGTCCGGGAGTTGCTGGAAGCCGAAGCTGCGGGTCTTGCGGCCGAGCGCGGCACCACGGAAGACCTGTACCGAATCACCAAGGCCTTTGATGCCATGTTGCTGGCACAACAAAACGCCCGGGACCCGCAGGCGATTGCTCGCCTGGACCATGGTTTTCACAGCGCCATTTCGGAGGCGTCCCATAACCCGGTGTTGATTCACACTCTGCAAAGCCTGAATCGTCTGACCCTGAATACGGTGCTGGTTTCGATCAATAACCTCTATCATCGAGCGCCGCAGAAGCAACAGATCGACCGTCATCACCGCCAGCTGTACCACGCCATCATCAGCCGCCAACCCGCCTGGGCACGGAAGGTGGCGGCGGCTCATATTCGTCACATCCGATCACGGATGTCGGAGTTGGAACGGCAAGAGCAAGGTTTGATGCGAATACCGATAGACGATCCGACAGCAGAGTTTCAATCTGATTGACGTTGGTAGCGTCGCTCTGGCCGACCGACACTGCCATAACTGACGCTGGCCTCCAGCTCTTCACAGCTCACCAGGTGCTCCAGATAACGACGGGCGGTGGTGCGGCTGGCCCCGATGCGTTCCCCGACCTGTTCGGCGCTGAGAGGATTCGCACTCTGGACACACTCGCTGCGAACCCGTTCCAGGGTGAGAGGGTCGATGCCTTTGGGCAGGCGTTCTTTGCCGGGTTGAGGCCCGGTATTACCCGAGCGTGGCAACAGACGGTCGACATGGCTTTGCTCCAGCGATTGCAGGTTACGCAGTCTTTGCAGGTGTGCGGCGTAGTTTTGCAGCGCCTCCTGCAGGCGCTCGAACACCAGCGGCTTGAGGATGTAATCAAACACCCCGGCGCGCAGGGCATCGCGCAGGGTGTCGACCTCCTTGGCGGCGGTGATCAAAATGACATCGGTGGCACAGTTGGTGGCGCGCAATCGACGCAGCAGGTCGAGCCCGGTGCCGGTGGGGAACTGCACATCGAGCAGCAGCAATTCGGGCTGGATCACCTCGACCAGGTCCTGGGCTTCTGCCAAACCGTGGGCAATGCCGGCCAGGGTGAAGCCCTCGATGCGTTCGAGAAAGCGCCGCTGAATCTCGGCGATTTGCGGATCGTCTTCGGCGATAATAACTCGGATGGCGGGGTTCATGGCTTCATCATGGGGCCGTTGCGGATCGTTTTCAATCGACATCAGTGCCCTCCTCCTTGGGCAGATACAGGGTAAAACGACTGCCGCCCTGGTCACCCGGTTCGATGGTCAGATGGCCCTTGAGACGGTCAACCAGATTGCGCACCAGGTGCAGCCCAAGCCCGTGGCCCTCAGCCTGCTTGCTGGTAAAGCCTTTCTCAAAAATACGCGGCAAGGTCTCGTCGTTGATGCCAGGACCCTGGTCCTGTATTTCAAAAATCAGATCGTTGCCCAGGTCGGTCATGCTCAGGCCGACTTCGCCCCCGGCACCCTGATGCCCCAGTGTGGCTTCCAGGGCATTGTCGAGCAGGTTGCCAATAATGCTCACCAGCAACTCACGCGGCAGGCGCTCGGGCAGGGCTTTCATCTGGCTCTCGGGATCGATCTGCAGGCTCAGCCCCATCTCCCGCGCCCGGTTGTATTTGCCCAGCAGGCAACCCGCCAGCTGGGGGTCCGGTACCGCTTCCACCAGAAGATGCAGCAGGGCCTGGTGGCTCTGGGTTTCCTGGCCGATCAGGGCCAGGGCCTCTTCGAAGGCACCAATCTGGATCAGTCCGGCGATGGTATGCAGCTTGTTGGAATATTCGTGGGACTGGCTGCGCAGACTCTCCGCGTATTGCTGAATACGGCTCAGCTTGCGGCTTAGCAGATCGAGCTCATCCTTGCGTCGGAAGCTGGATACCACACCGGTAATGTTATCCCCGCGCAGGACGGGCAACCGGTTCACGATCAGGTTGCGATCCTGCAGCCATACCTCGTGGTCGAACTGGGGCTGACCACTTTGCAGGACATCGAGCATATGGCTTTCCGGTAGCACCTCCTGAATGGAGCGGCCGGTTAGTGTGGTTTCGTCATCGATCCCCAGCAGTTGCGCGGCGGTACGATTGAAGGTGGTGATCTGGCCTTCGGCATTGATGGCAATAATGCCTTCGCGGACCGACTCCAGGGTGGCGTTTCGCTCCTCGAACAGGCGGGCAATCTGTTCCGGTTCGAGACCGAAAATGGCCCGTTTGAAGTGGGTGGCAAACCAGATCGCGGTGGCCACACTGAGCAGGAAGGCGAGCAGCATCACGGAGGCCAGGGTCGTGCGATAACGGTCGATCACCGCCTGCACCGAATCGAGCAGATACCCAACCGACACAATGCCGATCACCTCCTCTCCTCTGGCATCGTAAACCGGGGCCTTGCCACGCATGGTGAAGCCCATGCTACCCAGCGCCTTGGACAGGTAAGGGCGGCCATGAACCAATGCCGGGGCGTTGTCATCGCCGTCGTCATCGATCATTGACCGGCCGATGCGGCGGGTATTGGGGTGCGCCAGTCGAACCCCGTCGCGGTCGCCGATCACCACGAAACGCGCGCCGGTGCCTTCGGCGAAGACCAGACTCATGGGTTGTAGCTTTTGGCTGTCGCGGTCCTGCACTCCGGCAATCACCTCGGGTGCCAGAGCAATGGTCTTGGCCACATCCAGGGCCCGCTGGCCGATCTGGTCTTCAAGGGAAACGCTGATGTAATGCAGGGCAAAGGCGCCGATCAGGCTGGTGGGTAGCAGGGCGATCAGGCCCAGAACCAGCACCATGCGGGTTTTCAGCTTGAATTTATTCAACGACAGCACCGGGACAGCTCCATGACTAGCGCAGGGTCTTTGCGTGTTCATTGTGTGTTTATTGTTACCGGCTATGGTAGGTAAGACGCAATGGCAATGCCCGTGAACATTATGCACAAAATGCAGTTTAGGTTTTTAAAAGCCTTTAAACCCGCAAGCTGTGCGTGGCGCCCTGGCAACGACTAAGGTTGGTTTAGATGGCTCTGTGAACAATCTTCTGGAGCTACCGGCGACGGCCAGGCAGGGCTGTCCCGCTGAACAAGAAAAGCAGACCGTAGCGCGGTCATCAATCAGTACGATAACAATAAAGAGGATTTTCCCATGCTAAACCTGTTTAAGCGCAAGCGCGTTTCCCTGATGGCTGCCGCTCTGGTGGGCTGCCTGAGTGCCAGTTCATCCATGGCGGCCAGCCAGGTGGTTGATAAGGTGCATTTTCTGATCCCCGGTGGTGCCGGTGGTGGCTGGGATGGCACGGCCCGGGGGACCGGTGAAGCATTGTCGAAATCGGGTCTGGCGGGAACGGTTTCTTTCGAGAATATGTCGGGCGGTGGCGGTGGTAAGGCGATTGCGCACCTGATCGAAACTTCGGCTCAGCAACAGGGCACCTTGATGGTCAATTCGACCCCCATCGTGATTCGCTCCTTGTCCAAGGTGTTTCCACAATCATTTCGAGACCTGACTCCGGTTGCCGCCACCATTGGTGATTTCGGTGCTCTGGTAGTGCCGGCTAACTCCAAGTACACCAGCTTCAAGCAGGTGGCTGAGGCCTATCTGAAAGATCCTCGATCGGTGAGCATTGCCGGTGGTTCGGCCCGAGGCAGCATGGATCATCTGGTCGCCGCGATGGCGTTCAAGGCTGCCGGTGGTGATCCGCGTAAAGTGAAGTACGTGCCCTACGATGCGGGCGGTAAGGCAATGGCTGGCCTGCTCTCAGGAGAAACCGATGTGCTTTCGACCGGCTTGAGCGAGGTACTGGCGATGGCCGAGGCCGGACAGATTCGCATTCTGGTGATGACCGGTGACGAGCGTTCCGATTCGGCGGCGGATGTGCCAACCCTGAAAGAGCTGGGTTATGACGCCAGCTTCGTCAACTGGCGCGGTTTCTTCGGGGCACCGGGTTTACCTGCGGCCGATGCTGATCGTTTTGCCAACATGCTGAAAGAGATGTACGCCACCGAAGAGTGGCAAGAAGTGCGCGCGCGCTACGGCTGGACCGAGATCTATAAGCCGGGTACTGAGTTTGTGGCCTTCCTGGAGCAGCAGGAACAGGTGATGGGCAACCTGATGCGTGAGCTGGGTTTCCTCAAGTAACCAACGCGGTTGTGCCATAGCGCGCGACGCGATACTGATCTGTGTATTGTCGTTCCGTGCGCGAGGGTTTTGTAAAAAACGCTTGGCAAAATAACAATGTAATAGCGGCTCTCAGGGCAGAGAGCCGCACTCTAACGGGCGCGGACGTGTCCGGCTAAGGTGATTCCAATGATGATGACCAAAGACCGAATCGGTGGGCTATTGTTCCTCTGTCTTTCGGCGAGTTACGGCTATTACGCCGGGCAGATTCCGATGTTACCCGGTGATGAATACGAACCCTTTACGGCTCGCAGTTTGCCTACTGCCCTGGCGGGGCTAGGGGGGATCCTGTCGATCCTGTTGCTGTTGACCAGTCGGGCCAGTGAAGAACAGCGAGTGAAACTGTCCGGGCTCGATTTCTGGCTGGTGGCTAAATTGCTGGTGCTGGTGTCATTGTTTGCTATTGCCTTGTCCTGGATCGGGTTTCTGCTGTCGACGATGTTTTTCCTGATGGGAGGGTATTACCTGTTGGGTGAGCGTCGTATCAAAATCCTGTTGCTAGCCTCGGTTCCCTTTGCCGTTGGCATCTGGTTTGTTCTGGCCCGATTGCTTGGTATTTACCTGGCCCCGGGCCAACTCTACATCACCCTGTTTGGAGGCTGACCCATGTTGGACGGAATAGTAGTCGGGCTCTCAACTGCGTTGGTGCCCTTTAACCTGTTGATGGTGTTTGTGGGGTGTTTTGCCGGTACCTTTATCGGCATGTTGCCGGGTCTGGGACCGATTTCGGCCGTGGCCTTGATGATTCCCATCACTTACGGGCTGGATCCCTCTTCCGGCATCATCCTGATGGCAGGGGTCTACTACGGCGCTGTATTTGGCGGCTCCACCGCCTCTATCCTGATTAATGCGCCGGGCTGCGCCAGTACCGTGGTGACTGCCTTCGATGGCTACCCCCTGGCGCAGAAGAAACAAGCGGGTAAAGCCCTGGCGCTGGCGGCCTATTGCTCCTTCACCGGCGGTACCGTGGGAGCCATTATGCTGTTGGTGGCGGCGCCTGCGTTGGCGTCGGTGTCGCTGAGTTTCCAATCGACGGATTATTTTGCCCTGATGGTGCTCGGCCTGTCGGCGGTCGCCGCCTTCGCCGGTAAGGGGCAGGTGATCAAAGCGCTGCTGATGACGGTGTTCGGTTTGATGATTGCCACCGTGGGCGTCGATGTGATGTCCGGGGCGCCGCGTTTCACGTTCGATTCCCTGAACCTGGTGGATGGGGTCAGCTTCCTGTTGCTGGCCATGGCCACCTTTGCTCTCGCCGAGGTGGTCATGACGGTGCTCAGCGGTCAGCATCGGGAAAAGGCGCCGGACATGAACATGGACCAGCTGGGTAGCATGAAACTCAGCAAGGAGGAGGTGAAAGAGATTGCCCCGACCGTGGCCCGCTCATCGATGTTTGGCTTCCTGGTGGGGGTATTACCTGGCGCAGGGGCAACCATCGCATCGTTTCTCGCCTACGGTTTCGAGCGCAACCTGGCCTCGGCCAAGCAAAAACTGCAATTTGGCAAGGGCGCCCTGCGAGGGCTGGCGGCACCGGAGTCGGCTAACAACGCCGCCTCGACAGGCTCCTTTGTACCCTTGCTGACTCTGGGTATTCCGGGCTCGGGAACCACAGCCATTATGTTGGGGGCACTGATCGCCTATGGTATCCAGCCGGGTCCACGACTGTTTGTGGATAACCCGGAAGTGTTCTGGTCGGTGATCATTTCCATGTATTTCGGCAATGTTGTCCTGCTGATCCTGAACCTGCCGTTGATTCCCTACATCTCTCGCCTGTTGGTGATTCCGCGCCCGATCCTGATTCCGCTGATTCTGTTTTTCTCCATCACGGGGGTATACCTGGTCAGCTTCAACAGCTTTGATATTCATATGATGGTGTTTATCACCATCGCTGCCATTGGCCTCAAACTGCTCGATTTCCCGATGGCGCCTATGCTGTTGGGCTTTATTCTCGGGGATTTGATGGAGCGTAATCTGAGCCGGGCCCTGACCCTCTCCGATGGCAGCTTCTCCTTTCTCTGGGAACGTCCATTAACCCTCGGCATTATCTCTATTGCCGCTATTGTCCTGCTGTTGCCGCTGTTGAGCCGCGTAATCGGACGTCGGGCGCCGGCCCAGGGCGCCGAAAAAAGCATCGCGCGGGGAGAAGGCGGCTAGGACCTTTCACGCAACGACAACGCTGTGCCTTCTGTCCGGGGCTTGATCGCTTCCCTTCGAGTCCCGGGCAGCTTTTTGTGCACATTGTCTCAAACGAATTCTTTGTCGTCTGCTGCAGGAGGGGAACCGGTGCTAAACTCCTAGCCTGAACCCCAGACCCGTTGGCACGTGGAACACCTTCTCTATGCTCGACAGCATTAACAGTAAAATCCTTATCGCTTTGCAGGAAAATGCCCGCATCTCGTTTGCCAAACTGGGTGAGCGGGTTCATCTGTCGGCACCGGCGGTGGCAGAGCGGGTGCGTAAAATGGAAGCGGCCGGCATCATTACGGGTTACGGGGTGAGGGTTGACCTCGATAAGCTCGGCTATCCGATCGTGGCACTGGTGCAGTGCAAGGTGTTTGGCGCCAAGGAAAAAGCGCTCAAGCAGCTGTTGCTGGAGCGCGATGAGGTGGTTGAGTGTTACAACGTCACCGGCGAACAGGCCTTTATCGTCAAACTCGCCGTGAAATCCCTGGCTCTTCTGGATGAGGTGCTGGAAGAGATCTGCGCGGTCAGTGATACCAACACCATGGTGGTGTTGAAAGAGCCGGTGCATCGGGTGCTGCCCGGGGATTTTGGTTAACAGTACTGCTCCGGTGGGCTGGCCTTAAAGGCGAGTACAGGGCGTTTTTGCATGATAAAGAGACGCCTAACCATCTTTATACCCCCCTATCCCACCGCGCGACCGATTCGGATGAAAGACAACGTCTGCTTCCTGCTGTGTGCTTGTAATTGATAGCTGATGTCAACTAGAAGGCTGGGCCATCGATCCTGATAAGACTATACAGGGTAAAAAGCAGGGATAGGTTCCCGGCGTCAGCAAATCCTCAGGTCAATGCATCTGACGTAAACGGGGCAGCGCTTTGCGAAGGCTGGCCAAAATTCGGGTCCAACCCATGCGTTTTTGCCAGGGCTGGCCATCAATGGTCACGTTATAGCAATCAATTTGATCGCTACGAAAGAGCTCAATTCGATGGACCACAGGCGAACCAAAGTCGTAATCGGTAATTTCAATAACCCGGCGTAATTCGGGAAGTTCAGTTATGTCACTTGGTCCGGGAGGTTCCAGTCGTTTCCGCTCACGAGCCGCTCGAGCCTTGGCCAGCAGAGCAACTTGTGTTTGATACTTCTTGCTGCGACGATACATTTAAATAGCCTCCTACCTTACAAGGTAGGTCAAGCTTGCAAGGTACGCTACCTTGTGAGGTCTTTTGAATTAATTGTTATGTGTCAGTGAGGCCAGAATCATGAGTAACTGGAAAACTCAGAAGGGAGATGAGTGGCGCTATGATAATGGTACTATCCACGCGATAGGGGACTTAAACTCGGCTGAGTGCGCATTTCTGGTTGGAGATATTACTTGCTCAAATAGGGAGATCACTGAAAAGCATCTCCTAAATTTCCTCCGTGAGACAAAGGAGAGTTTTTCGGAGTCAGGTATATTTATAAAGCAATCGCGCTTAAAGTCTTCTGCCAAAGAAGTGCTAATGTCTTTAGAGAATAAAGGCTTAGTCTGCAGCAAGGCTTCAGATTCACCACAATCTTTAATTGAGGTGGTTAGCGTGCCGGCAAAAAAGTGGTGGTCGTTGTGGTAGCCACACATAACAAGGCCAAGCAGCATCGCGCACTACGTGCGCTGGACAGCCTTTCCGCGGCTTCGCCGCTCCAAGTCTGCCGCTGTTGGCGGCGTTAAGTGATATGAGAAATATCTTACTATTGTCAGTACTTTTGGCGCTTCCAAGTGTTCCTTTGGCATGCCCTAATATTATTGGGGTTTGGAAATCGTCCAAAGAAAAGAGCATGAGCCACAACCTGTTTAACTCTGGTGCATCGGAGTTACAACTGTCATTCTCGGCACAGGCTTTTGGCAATTTAAAGATCAAGTACTCGCTAGATGAGTCGTATATTTACCCTTCCACATCTGTAGCAATAAGCCTAGATGGTGAGGAGAGTGAATTTTCAGTTGATGAGTCTTTATCAAGTTACAAAGTAGTAAACTGCACAAAAGATACTTTGTTTCTACGGTTTAACTCTGAGGAGTATGGTGCTTACGAAAATACATTTCATTTCGAAGGAGCCGATGTTTACTGGGTGTCTTCTGAGTATGCCCCTGAACTTCGAGAGTATTTTGTCCGTATTTCAGAGTAAGTTACATAGAATGCTAGTTGGCGCACTTAACACCTATACGACCGGGCCTTGTAAAGAAACAAAAAGACCCTAAAACAGCACTTGCTCAGTGCTGTTGTTTATTAGAAACACCTTTTTCACTGCTTGCGATAATTTCATGGCGGGCTTGCCTTTGGGGAGGCTGTACCAAATACCTATCGAGAGTCTTCCTGTTCAATGTATTACTGAGCAGGTGTTTTGATTCATCAAAACGCTACTAGAAATTTATCGGTTACCCTTGGGTCTGGCGCTTCAAAGGTCGGGCTTGCTTGTGCATCCAGTTATAGTTCACTCAGTCAAGGGGCAGCCAAAAGGATGACAGCGCACGGCGGGGGCTTAAGAAGCTAGAGCCCTTATCCGGGCGAAAGGTTGCAGTTTGGCACAATATCTCCCCCTTCCAGAACGGCAAGCAGGTGGTTAATGATTCGAATAGGCCCGTAGGGGGGAGACATGGACGTCGAGCCAACGCTGGAGGCAGGATGCCTCCTTGCGTTGCCAGAATTATTATCCATCTGCGCAGTGCACCCGAAGGGCGTTCTG